>JBNKHS010000096.1:0-11850 GCA_050290485.1 Promineifilaceae bacterium (SeqCode)
TTTTTCCATCATTGTTTATTACTCTAAAGAGTTGAATATTCTCTCGCTAGCGGCGAGACAGATCATTCAAATTGATCAATTAGCGAATTTAACTCCTGCCAAATTTTTGATTTTCCAATGAATATGGCTGGTTTAATACTTTCTAACTCTTGCGGGTTTAATGAACGAGCACTCATTAATACAACAAAGGTATTTTCCAAATTTTCTTGGATAAAACGATTTAACAAAAGACCATCAATATTATTGGCTTCATCTGTTAAGTTGATATCGATAATGGCAAGGTGAAAAGGGTGAGACCCTAAGAGCTGCAGTGCTTTGTGTTTATCTTGCGCAGTTTGGACGGCAAACCCTTCTTCCACCAACAGTTCTTTTAGCTCTTGGCACCAATCTTCCATATCATCAACAATTAACACTTGCCCGCGCACTTCATTTTTGTTTTCGGTCATTATTTTTCGTGCAGATTGATTGTGGGTTCTAAGGGCAGATCAATGAGAATACGGGTACCTTTGGCGTAGATTTGATCCAAAACGATGCGCCCACCTAAACTATGAATAAACATGCTGGAGGACCATAACCCATATCCCCAACCGCCATATCCTTTCTGTGCACTCCCATTGGCCTCTTCTGGCTTTTTGGTGGTCAGACGAAATAACCTTGACCTTAATTCTGAAGGGATGCCGGGACCTGTGTCGGCAATGCTAATGTGGACATACGGTGTTCTTTTGTTACCCAATTCTAAAATTACAGTTAGGTTTTTTTCTTCACTATCGCGCATGGCATATACTGCGTTTTCAATAATTTTTTCAAAAACGCTGGCGATGCGTGCTTGGTCTATGGTGATGGGCGGGACTTCATTGTATTTGCGAATGATTTGTAAGTCGTCGCCGAGGTTGGCGTTGGAAACGGCCGTATTCAAAACCTTCTCCAGCACATCACGAATATCTACCCGTTCCAACGTCAGCTCAGAAAATGGATAACGAATTTCATCCGTCATCATTAACGTACTATCCGCCTTTGTGCGAATTTTGGCTAGCTTATCATTGAGAACGTTAGTATCAATATCTTCTTGTCGATTGACTTTGTCCAGTAATCGCTCCGTAATTACTTTGATAATGCCCACATCATTTTTAATTTGATGCGCCATATCGCTGGTCAATACACTCATCGCCGCTAACGTTTCCGCTTCACTAATGGCCGCATATTGTTGCGCATTGCGGATAGCACTGGCCGCAAAGGCCGCAATTGCTTCTAAAATGCGCAAATCTTCATCACTAAACTTATTGGGATGGTTATCGATCACTTGGATAACACCAATAATGACATCATCTAAACGAATGGGGGTACACAAAACAGAACGTGTTTGGAACCCTGTTTTCGAGTCCGCTTGTGAAAAGAAGCGGCTGTCGTTCTGCGCGTCTGGTAAATTTAAGGAGGTACCATTGCCAGCGACATAGCCCACAATACTGTCACCACCAGCGACCAAGCCATTTTCTACACTACGTAAAGCAGAAAGATTGATTTTGGGGCGAACTGCTTTAAAGCGTAAATTGTTTGTCCCTTCTTCAATCAGTAAGAGAGAAGCTGTTGTTGCATACAAAAAGCGATCCACACCGTCCATAACTGATTCTAAAATCTCATCTAAATTGAGAGAAGATGCAATCGCTTCACCAATGGCCTGCATAGTGAGGCTCAGTCTAAAGGTTTCATCTCGTTCTTGGACGGTCTCTATACTTTGGGCAATGGCTTGCACAACAGCCAAGGTCGCACTATCGATGCGGCGGCGCAGAATAGGTAAATTGTCAAAATTCTCGTTTTGAATTTTGTACATATGATGCTCAATTTCACCTAAACCACGCAATGTGCGTGCGGGGAATTCCATAATTTCTAACTTGTCTTTAAGTGGTTGGCTGATACTGTCTAACGTTGGTCTGGTGAAAATAATATTGGGGCCGGGTACTGTGGCAAACTCATCGACTTTTGTTAATTCTTCAACGCGGGATGCCAAGTTAATTGTTGTGCCAATCATCGTCCATTCGCGTCGCCAACTGGAACCAATGTCACCGACCCAAACGGGGCCACCTGTGCTGATGCCAATACCGATGTCAAAATTTAAGTGATGAACACGGCCCATTCGCAGATGTCGATTCAAGCGTACCGCATTGTTATAAATGTCGATAGCCGCTAAAAGCGCGCGATCGGCGTCATCTGGTTTGGGGGATGGCAAACCAAAGATAGCCATAAATTGATCGCCTTGGAACTCGCCCATCACGCCCTTGTATTCAAACACAGTTTCGAGAGCATCATCAAAAAACTTTTCTAGTAATTCAGCCACAGTGCGCAGACTGCGCCCTTTGCGTTCAAAATCCAAGGTCTGGGGCGTAAAGCCACGGACATCGGCGATGATGATTGTGGCCCAATCGATCTCTTTTTCATCCATGAGATCATTTAATTTGCCGTTTTCAAATAGTTCTTCGATGAGAAGAGGCGACATATAGCGGCGCACATAGGTGGATAATCTTTGCCGTGCATCGGTCGAGGCACGGCTAATCAATTTGTCTAAGCGATCTTGTCGTTCAAAGTCGTTATCCAATGTTGCCATTTGGTTTTAACCCTTTCGCTTGAAACTAGAATAGAAATGATGATGCAATTGGTTTGATGGTGTTATCTATATCGGTTTGATTATTGTAAACTCATTTTGAAATATTAAAGTTTATCTGTCAATGTAATCGAGTGATATTGCTTGAATTCGCTAGATATTTCAGGCCAGTACATTGTTACATTAAAAACTAATCCGCTACATTCTAGTTGTCATTCCCGTGAAAACGGGAATCCACTAAGCTAGCTTATCAAATGGATTCCCGCCTGCGCGGGAATGACACAATTGAAAATCAAGTAAATGTAGTAACAATGTATTAGGATCACTTTACCAAAGTCCCCGGCACTTTATTTGTCATGTCTTGCTCAACGAGAGGATATAAGTGCTGGGGACTTGCGACACCTTTTAGGTGAGCTTTTGCAGACGATTTGCTGCTTCTTGGAGCGTTGCATCTTCTTTGCAAAAGGCGAAGCGGGCGAGGCCAGCACCATCTGCAGGATTGTGATAGAAGGCGCTGGGTGGAATGGCGGCAACGCCAACTTCTTTGGTGAGATGTTTGCAGAATTCGACGTCGTTGGCAAAGCCTAAGTCGCGAATGTCGACCATGACGAAGTAGGTGCCGTAGCTGGGGATGACGGGCAGCTTGGCGGCGTTGAGAGCATCGACGAGGAGGTCGCGTTTGGCTTGGAAGGTTTGCGCGAGATTGGTGTAGTAGCTGACTGGGGCAGAAACGGCCGTAACTGCTGCCTCTTGCAAAGGTGCTGCCCCTGAAAACGTATTGAATTGATGGGCACGGAAGATTGCTAACGTCAGTTCTGGTGAGGCAATTGTCCAACCCACTTTCCAACCCGTCACGCTAAAGGTTTTGCCCAAGCTAGAGATGGTGACTGTGCGCTCCGCCATGCCAGGGAACGTGGCAAGTGGGGTATGAATACGGCCGTCGAAGACAATGTGCTCATATACCTCATCGGTGACAGCTATGACATCATACTTCTGGCACAAATCAGCAATTAACTGTAATTCTTCGTGAGAGAAGACTTTGCCTGTGGGGTTGTGCGGCGTGTTGATTAAAATGAGTTTGGTTTTGTCCGAGAACAATGCTTCCAACTCATCGCGGTCAATGGCCCAATCAGGTTGGCGCAAGGTGTAATATTTGGGAATGCCACCCGCAAACTCGACAGAGGGTACGTATGAGTCGTAATAAGGTTCAAAGAGAATGACCTCTTCCCCTGGATTGACCAACCCTAAAATGGTGACCATGATCGCTTCGGTAGCGCCAACAACCACGTTAATTTGGGTATTGGGATCTATGTTCATCCCATATTGGGCTTGCATTTTGTTGGCGATGGCGTTGCGTAAGGCAGGACGGCCGTTTCCGGGGGCATATTGATTGATGTCCGCCATAATGGCTTGTATTGCCGCCTCTTTTAGAAAATCGGGGGCAGGAAAATCGGGGAAGCCTTGTCCTAAATTGACGGCCTGGTGCTCATTTGCCAGCGCAGTCATTTCTGTAAAGATGGTGGTGCCAAAATGGGTAACGCGATTTGCCATGTAACTCATCATTATTTCCTCGGCTCAACTTATTTTAGGATTTAGTGTCACTTGATTTTGACAGAGATACGGCCGTTGTGCAACTGAATTGCATATGAAAAATGGGCATGAGGCAGCAAATAACGTGCAATTCATAGTTGATAAAAATTTGCTACCCGATCTTCAGATAAACTGTAACTCAAGCCTCCCAAAATTGAGGGAAATTTTGGTTCGTATCACGAACCAGAATGGAGCGGGGGATCCTCAGGTTTTCTGCATTGATAAATTTATAGATTATAATCCACATTGATGACATTTATGGAGCAGTTCGATCCACAACATGACAGCCTCAGTACGCAAGCAATGCGTACCTTATCACGCCGTTTATCTGCTTATTTACCTGTTACCTTGACGCGTTGCCTGCTGCAAAAAGGTTTGCCCACATTGGCGGAACCGAAAAGGTTAATGGCGGCAACCATGTTTGCCGATATGTCCGGTTTTTCACAAATGGCAGAGGCTTTGGCGGTACTTGGCCCACGTGGTGCTGAAGAGTTGAACCGAACATTGTTGATGACCTTTACTGCGTTGATCAACGCCATCCACGATGCGGGCGGAGCCGTTAGCCATTTTCATGGGGATGCGATGATGGTTTATTTTCCTGATGAGGATGGTCAAGCGGCGGCACGGGCTTTGGCCGCGGCCCGATTTATGCAGAGCCTAATGCTGACAACCTTGTCTCATGTACAAACTGCTCGTGCTGGCGATAAACACCAAAAGTTTGATTTGACGATTAAGATTGGTGTCGGTTACGGCCGTTGTGTGGAGGTGGTTGTTGGCGAACTGGATTCCCACTGTGAGTTTGTTTTGGGGGGAACGGCCGTTGATGAAGCTGTAGAGGCACAACTGCAAGCCGAGGCTGGCGAAGTTGTGGCCAGTCAGGCTGTGTTGCAAGCGGCTGGTTTTTCGGCGATAGCCCCATTTCGAATTGTCAATGAAGTCGTGCCTGTGCCACGTAACGAAGCCGGTATCTATTGGGAAGCATACGAAGAGCGTGTGCTGCGCAATTTGTTAGAAATCGTACCTGCCTTTATGCCCAAAGCATTGTTTGAACGGCTGCTGAACAAAAATACGCAATTTGTGGCTGAACACCGCACGATTACCTCGCTTTTTTTGCAGTTTGAAGGCATTGATTTTGCAGCAGACAATGTGGGGCTATTGTTACAGGAGTATTATCTTTGGGTGTGGGATGTTGTGCGACGGTTTGCAGGCAAAAACGGCCGTGTTAATCGTGTGCTTACAGGTGACAAAGGGAACCAGTTTCACATCTTGTTTGGGGCACCTGTTGCCCCTGATGCCCCAGAACAAGCAATTCGCTGTGCGATGGCCTTGCAAGCAGGTAAGCCAGACTTTATTCAACATCAACGAATCGGGTTGGCGGCAGGGCGCGCCTTTGCCGTTGCTGTTGGCTCCCAGAACCGCCGTGAATATACGGCGGTGGGTCCCATTATTAATTTATCTGCGCGCCTGACCCAACATTGCCCTAATGATGCTATTGTTGTTGATGCACAAACGGCCAAGCGGACAGACAATGAAATTGAGTTTGTCGAGCAGGATGCCATTTTTATGAAAGGGTGGACAGAGCCTGTTCCCATCTTCCAAGTCGTCAAAGAAAAGCCAAGACCAAACCAGTTACAAACGAAATTTTCACAGTGGGATACCCCTCCTATTGGGCGTGAAATTGAACTAGCGCATCTGCAAGAGGCAATGGATAACGCTTTGCAAGGGCACGGCAATGTGGTGTCTGTTTATGCACCTTATGGCGGCGGACATTTGGTTTTCTTGTCAGCGGGTGTGCATCATTGGTTAAGTAGTGGTGGTCGTGGTTTTGTCGGAAGTTGCCAACAGCACGCATCTGATGTGTTGTTTTCCCCTTGGCAAGCAATTTGGCGTGATTTCTTTAATTTGACGCCTGACCTGAGCAATACGGAGCGTGTGTCTAGGGTGATGGCTTTGGCCCGCGAATATTGTCCGGATTGCGGGGATGAGGTTGACTTATGGCGGGAGCCATTGGGTTTGCCGGACACAAGTGAACGATTACATACAATCCCTTTACTTGAACAACAAGCACGTTTTCATGCCATTCATCGGCAAACATTAGTCAATGTAGCGAAGCGTCAACCGATGCTCATCATTTTTGAAGATGTGCAATGGGCAGACCAAATGAGTTTGGATTTGCTGGATGAGCTAGCCACTGTCATTGATGAAATTCCGTTACTTATTGTGGTTACATTTCGACAATCAGGGTATTTGCCCTTGCAGGCGTTGAGTCGTGAAAGCACAATTCAAGTTAGTTTGGAAGATTTAACAGCTGAGGATGCCCGCCAATATGTACGTGGGCATTTGGGCACGGGAGATTTACCTGTTTTAGTCGAGCAACGACTGGGCATACGGGATCGTCAAGGACGCACGAGCAGTGTCAACCCACTCTTTTTGGAAGAATCATTGAAGATGATGTTAACATCGGGGGTTTTGCGCGTTGATGAGGATGGCTATGGCAACGGCCGTTTACAAGTCGATGAATCTCGACTAACCGAGATGCAAGTCCCCGATTCGATTTATGCGGTCATGCTAAGTCGGTTGGACCAATTATCGGCGACGAGTCGTAATTTACTGCAAATTGCTGCTGTCATCGGCCGCGAATTTGATTTATACACGCTCAATGCTATTGCTCCGCAAATGGAGCAAACGGAAATTCGTTCTTTGCTGAATGAGTTGGTTGAAGCGGACATGCTGCTTGTGGTTGCTTTTGAGCCCTCTTCTGTATTTATGTTTCAGCATACGGTGCTGCATGATGTGGTGTACCAAAGTTTGCCCTTTGCCCGCAGGCAGGCATTGCATAACCAGATTGCGGATCTTTATTTAGCAAGGTATACCGATAACCAACAGGCGATATATGGATTGCTGGCTTATCATTATGGGCAAACGAATCAATATGTGGCTGGTTTGGATTATGCGTTGTTGGCCGCGGAAGATGCACGGTTGCGTTTTGCGAATCGGAGTGCGGCTGAATTTTATCGGCAAGCGTTGACCCATTTGTTAACGTTGGGGATTGATGATCATTGGGAAACGGCCGTTATTGTGTACACGGCACGAGCCGAAGTGTTGTTTTTAATGGGAAAGTTTGCCCAAGCGATTGCCTCGGCCAAGAATGCACTTCAATTTTGTGAGGATCATCAACTACAAAGCAAGGCCGGGTCATTACGGACCTTTATTGCCGAAATTCGTTGTGCGCAAGGGGATTTTTTGCAAGCAACGAAAGATATATTGCCTTTTGAAAAACGAATGCCACGCCATTTTCCCGTGCATACGCAGATAAAAGGACATTTGTTGCGGGGACGGACGGCATGGGGACGTCATGATTTGGTGGATGCACATCGTTGGTTGGAGGTAGCTGAAGATTTGTGCCTTTCTACTGGAGATGAGGTGCAGCTGACACAAATATTGGCTGAACGAGCTATGGTGATGAGTGAAATGGGGAATTGGGAAACGGCCGTAGAAACAGCAAAAACGGCCGTGCATCGCGCTGAATTAATGACCAATCCACTCATCATAACTGTTGCCAACCGCCAGCTTGCGTTTGTCTGTTATCGGGCAGGACATATAGACGATGCATTGCATTATGCGCATAAAGCGATTGATGTTATTCGTAACGTGAGCCAGAACTATTTGGCCCATGCGCTGATTATGCGCGCTTCCATTTATTGTTATCAAGCCCGTTTTGTCGAGGCGCGGCTTGATTTTCGGATGGGGGAAGAGTTGTTATTGGGGATGGATGACGATCCCGGTTTGCTTAAGTTGTATACGTGTTGGAGTGTGGAAGCTGTTGGTAGCGCGGGTGAATGGGAACTTGCTGAGCAGATTTTGAACAAAGCGAATTTAATATTGGATCGGGGTGGTTTGTTGATTCGAGAACGGGCGGGATTTGCATTGGCTCAAGCAAGAATCGCATATGAATTGGAACGCTTTGTCGACGCGGAGGTTTTTCTACAAACGGCTTTTGCGTTAATTCAAAAGCATCAATTGCAATGGATTCGGCCGCAAGCGCTTTATTTAAGAGGGCTAATGAAATATTTTGTAGAAGCCGATCATGAAAACGGCCGTATTGCCATGATCGATGCGCTTAAGGCAGTTAAAGAAGGAGGGTGTCCAGATGATACCGCTTTAATTTTATTGCGTTTGGCTCAATTCTCGCCCCACGATTCAGATAAAAGATGGCAATATTATGAGGCATGTATTGCGGCTGCTCATGAACGATCTCGCCTTAAAGATAAACGTCTCTGTTTTGCAGAAGCGGGCAAGGCACTTGCTGCGTCTACGGATGAGCGCTTACGCCGTATTGGGGCAGGTTGCCTCGCTTGGACAGACACAAAAGATTGAGTAAACCTCATTCTCATCATTAATTGCAAAAAATAACTGTCCAAATTGAATCCGTTGCAGCCTGCATCCATCTTTTGTCGCAAGTGGAGGTGTAAGCCATTGACTCTACGATGTGCAAGTGTGTAAATTTGCAGGTTGAAGAGGTTCCTCATGGATATTATTGAAGCAATTTTTTCTGTTCACTTTGAGTTTAAGATTGGTGACCCTACCCCGTTTGCATGGGCGACCGTAGCGATGTATTTGTTGGCAGCGCTGCTTTGTTTTGTTTGTGCGTGGAAGGCAGAGCGTATTTTTGATGATGAGCATACCTGGTTACATCGCCTTATTTGGATGGGGTTGGGATTGGGGCTTGTCTTTTTGGGGGCAAATAAGCAGCTTGATTTGCAATCCTGGTTTACCCAAGTCGCCAAGAATGTGGCTTGGGAGCTGGGCTTGTATGATATGGGGCAAGGGCTGCAGGTGTTGTTTATTCTGGCATTGATTGGGGTGAGCGGGGTGGCTTTTCTCATTGCGCTTTATTTCTTGCGTCATGTATGGCGTCACTATTGGCTGCTTTTGTTTGGTGTATTGTTTATCGCACGGTTTGTGATTACGCGAGCGGCTGGTTTTTATGGGGTTTATTTGCCCGAACTGAGTCAGTTTACCGGCGGTTACAAAATTACGTGGGCGATGGAGTTTTTGGGGGCGTTGTTCATTGCTTTGGCCGCTTTGTATAATTTGCGTCACTTACGCAAAGGAGCCCCTGAACAACCACAATTGGCACAAGAGGGGGCGCAAGCATGAATTTGCTGGATCTCATTGCAGAAGTTCATTGGTTTCGGGGAAATGGCGATCCCACCTTGATGGGTGATGTGACCGTAATTGCTTATGGGATAACGGCCGTTTTATGTTTCATCGCCATGTGGAAAAGCAAAGTGATTACGGACAATCGTAAAAAACATCAACTTTTTTGGCTAGGTGTTGGCTTGCTGTTTGTCTTTTTTGCTTTCAACAAACATACCAATTTCCAATCTGGTTTTACCTCCTTTTTTCGCACATTGGCCTATGAATCACAATGGTATGACGTACGCCAATCTGTGCAGATTCCCTTTATTGTGGGCGTGTTACTGCTTACGGCCGTTTTGCTCTTGCTCGCTTCTTGGACCTTACGATCAATTTGGCAAGATTATAAACTCACCATTTTAGGGGTAGCGTACCAGATTGCATTTGTGACGATCCGTGCATCTTCGCTGCATGCCATGGATGGGATTATTAACTTTACCGTTGCTGGGATTCGCATGAATTGGATTCTAGAATTTGTCGGGATATTGATTGTGGCCGGAACGGCCGTTTCCTTTTTGCGCCATCTTAACAAAGAAGCACTGCAGTTAAATGTAGCCCGTGTCGAGTGAGAACCTGCAACGTGCCACCTGCTACTTGCCACTTAATTGCCTGTGTATTCTTGAACGGCCGTATAGATCGGTTTTTCAACAAACTCAGGGGTAACAAAGGTGTAATAATCCATGATGCTTTTGGTTGGCGCGGGAAAACGAAAAGCCCAGGCTGCCATCATTTCCACATAAGGCCAATTTTCTTCCGCGTAGGTTAACGCATCTATTGTATTTTGAATCCGTTGCCCAGGGCGCACAGCCATTGTCCAGCGCGGATGATCATTCCAGCCAGTTTCTGTGATGTAAATTTTTGCTTCTGAATCTCCGTGGTGTTCCATAATTGTGCGCACCAATTCCACACGACGAAAATTGAGAATGTTAGGATCAGGGTCGGCATCGGCGGGAAAAGTTAATCCGTAACTATGGACGGCCAATCCATCCATATAAGCTGCTGCCCCGGCCTCATACATCTCTGTCAAGTAGACGAGATCATTAGTGCCCCATTGTGAGCCTTTGGGCTCCAGCGTTGGTGCCAGGGCACCACCAAGTACAATCATCTCTGGATTTGCTTCTTTGATTGCGGGATAAACAACCTCAAGCAACTTCACATAGTCACCAGCTGTTGTCGGCCGATACCCCCATTCAAAGCTGAGGTTGGGTTCATTACCAATGACCATGTGCGATACTTTTCCTTCATACCGCTGGGCAAATTCAGCAGCAAAACGGGCAAAATCATCATAGGCATCTTCGTCGAGATAGTTGAGGGGGGTGTCTTTGGGGCGTGCCCATTCGGGCGTTAAGCCAATACGGGCAATGACGGTTAATCCTTGGGCATTGGCATGTTCGATGACCTGATCGGGGTGATGCCAGGCAATACGGCCGTCTTCCCCTTGATAATAAGCCCACGGAAATAGCTCCACAATCCAAGAACCACCCATTTCACGTACCATCTCTAAAGAGCGTTGGATTTTCCACTCTTCCACTTCATCGGTGAGGCGTGTATGCACACCCACAATGGGATGTTCTGTATATACGGTTTGTTGTGGCCCGGGGGTGATCAGAAGTGGAGCAGGCTGTAATAAGGTAATGATAAAAACAACCGCTAATACCAATGAAGCTTGTCGGTAGCGAGCCCTCTCTAATTTTTTGAATACAGCCATAGATTACATTACATTGCATCAGCGTAAAATTCAGACCACCATCTGAATTGATTAAACAGTGCATCTATTCGTTGTTTGGGCGGTGTTTCACGATCGGGGACTGGCTCAGGCGGGGTAAACTTTGCTGCTTTTTCAAAACGACTGAGCAACTCATTTTCTAAGCGAATGTTGAGCATTTTGTTTTGATAGTCGTGAATGATTTTATGCAATGTTTCGTCATCGTCGTTTTCTTTGGTGAGATAGGTGTTGGGCAATGATTGTATTAAAATGTCTGCGGGCAATCGCGAAGATTGACGCATGAACTGACGGTTGGTTGGTTTTAATGTGGGCAGAAAGTCGATACCCCAATTGTGCGTAAATTTGCGCAGTAACACGTCAGCAGGACGTTCATAGACACAAAGGAGACAGAATTGTTCAACAGTGGTTATTTGTAAACCGGTTGTTCCATTTGGTAAGTGTTGGGCTAATCTGTCCCACTCCAAACGCACAATTTGTTCTGGATCGAGATAGCCAGAGACGAGAATGGTTGTATTCATTTCCTTATAGATGCTTTGCAAGCCGGGGAGAAGTGGGGTTGTTCCGATTCGTCCTTTGGCCGCTGCCCATTTTTTAGCAGCGGGTAATTTAGGCACTATTTGGTTGAGGAACTGTTGAATCTGTGCATAAATTTGTACGGCCGTATCTCCTTCTGCCGGGTTGCTGTGAAACACATGACGGTAAAGGGTACGCAGTTGACGATTTTTTAAAACGGCCGTTT
>JBNKHS010000097.1:0-11846 GCA_050290485.1 Promineifilaceae bacterium (SeqCode)
GCCGCGTTGGAACAGTTCAATGGTACAATTTTAATGGTATCGCATGATCGCTATTTGGTTGATCGCTTGGCGACACAAATTTGGGAAGTGCGTAACGGCCGTTTACGGGTCTACAATGGCAATTATCAAGAGTTTCTGGCGATTCGAGCGCGGGAAACAGAAGCGGCAAAAGCAGAAGCAGCCACAGAACGGGCGGAACAAAAAGAAGCCAGTCAGCAAACGGAAAACGGCCGTAATACCTTGAGTAAAAACGAACAAAGACGACTTGCTGAAGCACTTGCAACCGTTGAAAATCAAATCGAAAAAGCAGAACTCGAATTGGCACAACTGACAGAAGATCTACAAGAGGCGACAACTGCGCAATCTTTTGATAAGATACAGCAGATCAGTCAGGCGTATGCCGCCACAGAAGAAAAATTATCCGCGTTGATGGAAGAATGGGAGATGTTAGCGCATGAGTGACCATGAAGAAGCAACCAGTTACGAAGGGAAATTAATCGTTGGGTTAACTGGCAATATTGCCACAGGGAAATCAGCCATTATGCGTATGGCCGATGATGCTGGGGCTTTAGCCATTGACGCTGACCGAATTGTACATGAACTCATGGATACAGATACCAACATCCAAGCGGCCATTGCGGTTGCTTTTGGTTCTGATGTACGTCGCGAAGACGGCCGTATTAACCGCAAAGAGTTGGGCAAAATCGTCTTTGATGATCCCCAAGCCCTTAAAGACCTTGAATCAATGGTACATCCTGCCGTACGACGCGTTGTCGACCAACGCATTCTCGATGCGGATCAAAATATCGTTTTCATTGAAGCGATCAAACTTCTGGAAGGGGAATTGGCTAATATTTGTCACTCCATTTGGGTAACACGCTGTACCCCACAACGCCAACTTGAAAGATTACGTGTCTGTCGCGGTTTAGAAACCGAAAATGCCAAAAATCGGATCAAGAAACAAGGTCCACAAGAAGAAAAGGTTGCCCAAGCCGATGTCGTCATCGATACCAACGGCTTGATGAAAGATACAGAGCTGCAATTTAACATGGCGTGGGGACGACTAGATGATCCCGCAACAGTCGAAGCAAAAGCACGCTTACCATTGCCAGATCCCAACGAACCACCCATCCCTGGCACATCAGAACTTAAAGAACAAAAAGAAGAATCTCCCCAAACAGAATCAGCGGAAGATACAGGCGATTTAAAATCGAAAATTGCGGCCCTAAAAGCCAGCACAAAATCAACTAAAACCGAAACAAAAACAGAAGCGCCTGATGTAGATGATAGTGATGTGCAAGTTCGCCGGGCGCGACCCTCTGATATTCCATCTATTTTGCTTCTAATCCAAAAGGCAACAGACGGTCGCGTAAAAATGAAACGCGCCGAACTGCTGATGGCCTTGAGCGAACGTGGATACTTCATTGGGCAAGTTGGTACAGAAATCAGTACAGTGATGGGGTATCACATGGATAGCCAAGTGGCACGGATCGATGAAATATTTATCTATCCACCCGAAATGACGACGGTGACCGCGGCTGCCGTTTTAAAAGAGATCGAAAAATCAGCCTTTAATCACATGGGACAAATTATCGTCGCCTTCTTAGCCAATGACGCCTCATCTGATCTGACTAAAATTTTTATTGATGCTGGCTTTACTGCCGAAGAAAAAAGTACCTTAGCCCGCAACTGGCAATCAGCAATTGATGAGTCTCAGCCCGAAGGCACTGATTTTGTGGTAAAAATAATGGCAGATATTCGCAATGTGTAAAAGCTATCAGCTTTTAGCTGACTACTAACAGCTAGTAGCTCAAGGCTCAGAAATTTATGGACAAGATTAAGAACACAGTTATGAAACATCCCAATCTCTCGGCATGGTTTGTATTAGCCTTGGGAATGGTTTTAATTTTAGTTTATGAAGCCCGCGATGTTGGCTTGCAAACAAGCCAATGGTTTTGGCTTGTGGTTGTGACCATTCTGGTGGCAGGTGGATGCATCTGGATCATTAGCTGGGGAGATGATGACGAAGAACTCGACACAGATCCCCCATCTCAAGAAACCTCTGGTTAATCATTTTATGAGTTTTGGCGCGTAGTGCGTAGTGCGTAAATTGACTACGCATTACGCACTACGGTTCTTATGCCAAACAATTTTTATAATCCAAACACTCCTGTTGTCTCCCTTGAAAAAGTAGAAGCGATTCGCAATGAAATGGCCCATCTATTTGCGGTGTCGGATACATCGCTCGATGTGCCGTATCGTGGCGCGATGCGTTTTCGCGGCCGTTTTTTGGTTGATTCTGCTGATTGCTATGATGAACTGCGGAGCATTTTTGAAGCACAAGGCTTTACCCCTTTTATCCGTGAGGATAACGGCCGTTTAGCAATCATTGCCGAACCGAGAGTGTTTGAAGTAGAACCTTCCGACTGGCGCATCAACGCAGGCTTACTCATCGCCACCATTTTTGCCACCTTGTTAACTGGTGCATTTTATAATGCGACAACAATTGATGAAGCTTGGCACTTTTGGAAAGGGTGGCCATTTGCCCTCAGTATTATGCTCATTTTAGGGGCACATGAAATGGGTCATTACATTATGGCGCGTTATCATAACGTGCCTGTTACCCTGCCTTACTTCATTCCCCTCCCTATTCTTTCTCCAATTGGCACAATGGGAGCAGTTATTCGCATGAAAGGTCCCGTAAAAAACAAACGAGCCTTGCATGACATCGGTGTTGCCGGACCATTAGCCGGGCTTTTCTTTGCCATCCCCATTTTATTGTATGGCCTATATACATCGGAGGTGGGACCAATCTCAAGCGAAGGTCTATTGGAAGGAAACTCGCTTTTGTATGCGGGCTCCAAAATTTTGATATTCGGCCGTTTTTTGCCCAATGGCAGCGAAGATGTGTATCTAAACCAAATTGCTTGGGCAGGCTGGGTTGGCTTGTTGGTCACGGCCATGAACCTATTGCCCCTCGGCCAATTGGATGGTGGGCACGTCACCTATACATTGTTTGGAAAAAAACGCGCCCAACAGCTATTTACTCCAATTATTGCCACACTCTCTGGATTGGCTCTATTTTCCTTTCTAGTTGATAGTACCTTCACCTGGGTATTGTGGATTTTCATGCTTTTCTTCTTAGGTCGCGTCCATGCGGAACCTCTTGATGATGTCACCCCTCTTGACCCCAAGCGCCGTTGGATTGCCATTTTAACCTTAATCATCTTTGTATTGGTATTTGTTCCCATCCCATTTAAGATCTTGGGATAATTTAAAGTTTGCAACTTTGCCACTTTTTTCTTGTACAACCGTATTGGTAACTGATCGATATCTGTAGATTCTCTGGAGATTTGCGCACTTACTCCTAAAAGCAGGTTAAGATGAGTGCACTATGCAGAATCAGTTCTCGAAACTTCACACTCTATCTATCATTCCTGTGAATAAGGGAATGACACAATAAAAGTCAGAGGTTCTTTTGCAATACGGCCGTATTCACTTTTAGAGTAAATCAATACAGATATTTGTCAGAAAAGCCAACATCGTGGTGTTAATAATATAGGAAATCTGCGTGTAAACGTGTAGACGTATAGGCGTAACGATATATTGCAAGCAAGCGCTTGAAAACCTCATTACGTCTATACGTTTTTACGTCTATGCGTAAAAATCAAATAAGCGGTAGGAAAAAGATATGAGTGAACCAATTATCAAAGTAGAAGAAATACACAAATCTTACTTGATGGGTAAAGAGGCAGTCCCCGCCTTACGTGGTATCTCGCTCGACATTGCTGAGGGTGAGTTTGTCTGTTTGATGGGCCCCAGTGGGTCAGGGAAAACCACATTGCTCAACATTGTCGGCGGGCTCGATGAACCCAGCCGTGGTCATATCATGATCACAGGTGAAAATTTAGTTTCTCTTTCGGAGAATAAGCTGGCACAGTTACGCCTCGATAAAATGGGATTTGTTTTCCAGAATTACAATTTGCTAGCCAACTTTACAGCCAAAGAAAATGTAGAAGCGCCAATGGTTTTGGCCAAAGTCGGTCGCAAAGAACGCACCAAACGGTCGCAAGAACTGCTTGAACGGGTTGGTTTAGGCGACCGCGGCCATCATTACCCCAGCGAACTGTCTGGTGGACAACAACAGCGTGTGGCTATTGCCCGCGCTCTGGCCAACAATCCCCCCATCCTCATTGGCGATGAAATGACAGGGGATCTTGACTCGGAAACAGGATTTGCCATTATGCGCTTGATTAAAGAACTCAACAAAGATGGCATGACGATTGTTTTTGTAACTCATGATCCGCGTATGGCGGAATTTGCAGAACGTCTTGTGCATTTGCAAGATGGCAAATTACTGAATGGGAATGGTCAATCTGAATTATGAAACGTATTGCGTGAAGACGTATAGACGTAACGGTTTGTCAAAAGACGGCCGTTCTACGGATCAATCACGTCTATACGTTTACACGTCTACACGTAAATGAGCTTTTTATGATATTAAAATACGTTCTTAAAAATTTTAGACGCCGCAAAGTACGCACCATTTTGATGGTGCTCTCTTTGATGGTTAGCACCGGTCTTATTGTGGCCTTGAGTGCCACAGTGGAAACGATGCGGCGTTCCAATGTAGATGTGATCTCGGCAGCAGCAGGGCGTTTCGATATCTCGGTGCAACGCACAGAAATTAGTCCAGATCCTTTTGTGGAAGTTGCGGAAACGTCGCAAATTATTAGGGGTGCATCGGATGAGATTACGGCCGTTTATCCACGCTTTTTAGCAAGTGTAGAACTGGCTGCTGACAATCTTCATGGCACAGGTCAGCTCATCGGTCTTGACCCAGCCCAAGATGATGTGGGCATCATGGAAGTCATTTCTGGTACCTACGAAATTGGCAATGGTAAAATCGCTATTCTCGAAGAGACTGCTTCAACTTATGGGTTGGAAATCGGGGATCGCATTGAAGTTGCCTACAGTTTTCCCCAACCTCGTGAAGAAGGTCATGCTGCTGCCGTGGGTAGCAGTCAACGTCGCGCTGTGGATGAGTTTGAGATCAATGGTATCGTACGTCAAAACGGTGTTGTTGATAGTGATATTCGCCAAGGGGTTGTCATGCACATTGATGATGCCCAAACATGGTTGGGTTTGCCCAATCGCGCCAGCCAACTCATTGTCCTCATCGATCAATCCATCTATGAAAGCAATGACGCCGAAGCGGCCGCATTAGGGGTGCGCGATATCACCATCGCCATCCAATCTCAATTAGACGACACTTACGCCTATGCACTTTCAAAGGCGATCTTTCTTGACCAAGCAGCGCAAGGGTTCTTAATTCTGCAAGCATTGATTAACACCTACGGTTTGTTGGCGTTGGGTGTCGTCGGCTTGCTCGTTTACACGTTGGTCATGACCAATGTACAAGAGCAGCGACGTGAAATGGCTGTATTGCGCATCTTAGGCAGCCAGCGCAGCTATTTGTTTGCCATTGTTATTGTTGAGGTCATTGTCATTGGTATTGTTGGTGTTAGTTTGGGTGTTATTCTGGGGCAACAGATCACCCAATATCTTGTTGTCCCCTTTATCGAATCACAATTGAGCCAGCAAGGGGTTACGGCCACCATCAAACCATCCGTCAGCGTGACAACCCTAATGCCTCCGGTAATTTCCGCTTTTACGGTATTGCTGATTAGTGCGATCAAGCCAGCGCAAGATGCATCTCATACCAAAGTGATGCATGCGATCAATCCCGGTGTTGCCGACAACATTCAGTTGGAAGATTTAGATCAACTCCGTGAGAAACGGCCGTCTCTGCGTTTATTTATCTTCGGTCTCTTCATGATGTTCACGGTCACCTTGGTGATCGGCCTTGATTTAGTATCACAACTGGGGAATCCGGCGCTAGAAGCCACCATCTTCTTTGGGATGCTCATCTTTATGGTCGTGGGGTTGGGATTAGTTTTCTTCATTTTGGCACGCCCCTTGGAAAAGCTAATTCTGAGCATTGTGGGCTTGGTTGCCCCCCGATTGACTTATTTTGCCAAACGGAATGTGAGCCGCAGCACGACACGCAACACATTGATCTCGTTGTTGGTGTTGTTTAGCGGCATTTTGCCTAGCTTCTTAGCCACGCAAAGTGCAATCAGCAATGCCAATATTGAAACAGATGTACGTTTAAGAGCGGGGGCACCCATTGAATTGAATACGTTTAGCCGCTTTGGGGACGATCCCCAATTGAGCGCGCTATCTTGGTTAAAACCTTCATTTATTGAAGAGGAACTACTACAAATTCCTGGGATAGAAACGGCCGTAGGGATGACCCATGCCTATCAAACCAACATCAAAGATCCTGTTGGTATGCGTAACGCATCCGTAAATGTCGTTGGTCTAACCGGAGATTTGAATGATGTCTTGTACACAGAGTACATCATTGTTCCTTTGGGTGGACCAGAAGCATTGTCACGGGTTTTGGAAAGTGATACAGGTGTCATTATCAGTGAAGGGTTAGCCAATGTTTTAGCTGTACCGTTAGGGGGCAAGATCAAACTCGAAGGCGAAGGGCTTGACCATGAACAAGAGGTCACAGTAGTTGGTATTGCGCAACGTGTTCCCGGCTTTAGCGGCATTGGCCGCATGCGGACACAAGCGTTCAGCGGCAGTACTGTTTTTATGTCTTTAGATGGCTACCGTCAATTATCCACAAATCCACAAGAAGCCCTACCCCCGCTAGATACTCCTATTCTAGACCGCATCCTGGCTAAATCAGCAGCAGATGCCAATGACAATGCCATTCAAGACGAAATGTATGAAACATTTGGCAAAGAGTATGCGGTTTGGTTCCGTTTAGCAGAGGTGCAATTGGAATGGGCACAACAAAACAGAGCGCAAGAACAGGTTTTCTTGTTGGTGCTTACACTGATTAGTTTTACAACGGCCGTTTTTGGCGTATTTGCCGTCATCTATGTCGCCATTTACTCGCGCCGTCTAGAAATTGGGATGATGAAAGCTGTGGGTACACGCAATTGGGAATTGACGGGCATGCTGAGTATCGAATCTATCGCCATGGCCCTTAGTGCTGCCCTGGCCGGAATCTTGGCGGGTTCCGCCATGGCTTATCTCTTTGCCTATATGGACAACATTACATCGCAGCGTCCACAACAGTTTGCCATCGATACAACAGTGATGCCTTTTGTAGTCATTATGGTGGTGTTTGCCAGCATTTTGGGCACAACATTCTCCGCGCGTCGCATTGTCAAACGGAAAGCGGTGGAAATTTTACGGATGAGTTAAAAAACGTGATACGTGAAACGTGATACGTGAAAAAGCCTATTCACGCATCACGTTTCACGCATCGAAAGAGTACAACGTGTAGGAAATTATTATGAATAAGCGAAATTTAATATGGATAAGTTTGATCTTGGGGTTATTTATTTTGGCAGGGTGTGCCCAAGCAGCACCTGTGGAAGAAGAAGCTGTCGTAGCAGAAACGGCCGTTCTCGATGAGGATAGCGCAGCAGAGCCAACCGCAACACCTTTACCGCGTGGGGTTACCGTCTTGGCAGATGGCAACGTCCAAGTAGAACGTCCGACACTATCGTTAGGCTTTAATGCCAGCGGCAAATTACTTGAACTGCATGTACAACCGGGGGATCGTGTCGCGGCAGGTGAACTCATCGCCATCCTTGATGATACGACCTTAACGGACAATATTGCGAATGCCCAATTACAGGTGAGTCAATCGGAAAGCAATTTGGCGCAAGCGCAAGCGGATTTAGACAAACTCGTTGAGTGGGAACCAGATGAAATGGCGGTGCAACTGGCTGAAGCCAACCTTGCTTCAGCACAGGCAAGCTTAGCAAACGCAGAGACATCAGATTCTGTTTCTGGCGCTAACGCCACTTCAGCACGGATTTCTTTGGAACAAGCAGAACGTGCCTTAGCAGATGCGGAAGAAGCTGTCGCTACGGCTTATGATCCTGGACGTGAGTGGGAGTTTGGTGTGGAATGGATGCGTAAACCATTAGAAGATGAACGCAAAGCAGCTGATCGCAATTTAGTGTTTGCCCAAGAGCAAGTAGAAGTGGCCCGTGCCAATTACAGTTTAGCCTGGGGTGGTATCAACAACAATTCGGCCGTTTCTGCTGAAGCGTCTGTCGTTAATGCCCAACAAGCGTTAGACCAAGCACTGCAAGGACCAAAACCAGAAGAGATCGCCGCAGCTGAACGGACAGTTGAGCAAGCAGAAATCTCACTGCAACAAAGCCAGCTATCGCTCGAACAAGCAGAACGTGCCTTAGAAGATGCAAAATTGTATGCACCTTGGGATGGGACAATCTTAACCGTTGATGCAGCACAAGGAGCATTTGTGGGCAGTGGCACACCTATTGTGACCTTATTGGATACAACCCAATTGGCGTTCCATACCACCAATCTCAGTGAACGGGATCTGGCTCAAATTGAACAAGGTCAACTGGCTCAGATTACTTTAAAAGCATATCCCGACGATGTTATTGCGGGAACAGTACTGCGTATTGGTATACAAGCAGAAGGTACTGTTGGTGATGCAGCAACCTTCCCCGTGATCATTGCCATTGAAGCGAGTGAGTTTGATATTCGTCCAGGCATGACAGGACGCGTGGAAATCATCAACGAAAACGAATAAAAACAATTACCATTCAACAGGGAACAGTTAACAGAAAACGCTGTTAATTTGTTCCCTGTTTTTTGTTCCCTGTTTTTTGTTCGTAAACTTGTTCCAATTTTTGCGCCAATTTCTCCCAACTAAAATTTTCTTGAATATGCTTACTGGCACTTTGTGATAATTGGTGCCGTTTTTCTCGATTTTGCAGCAGCTGTACCAATGCGGCCGTAACCGCATCATTGTCACCTGATGGGCACAAGATTCCCGTACGGCCGTTTACAACATACTCGCGCACCTGCCCCACATCTTCCCCCACCATCGGAATGCCCAACGCCAACTGATCAGCCAACTTCACTGGGCATTTGGTGCGGTTGAGCAAATTGTCTTCCATCAAATAGATACCGACGTCTCCTTGACATAAGGTTTGCGGTAAATCTGCTGGCTCGACCCAACCCACATCAGTTACGGCCGTTAATAAATCTGCCTCCTCTAGTTGCTGCTTCAACTGGGAAGCATCTGCGGCAAAAAGACCTGCGCCGACGAAGAGGAAATGGGCGTTAGGAACGGCCGTTTTCACCCCTCGTAAAATTGTCACCAACCGCTCCGTATCAAACTCAAACAAGCGACTGTATATGAGCACTGTTGGCTGCTCTACAAGCTCTGGCCGCCTCTCAGTCCCGAAGGGCTGCTCTCCGACCAAGCCAGTTTCAATGCCAGGCCCATTGGGAACATAAACAACCAGGTCCTGTGGAATCCCCTTGCTCCACGCAATCGATTGTAATGCGCAACTAGCCACCGTCAATGTGTGACAATGGTTCATCCCCCATTTTTCTTGCCAGGCAAAAAAATGCTTTTGCGTTGTAGAATAATCCCCTTTGTCGTTCCAGCCACCCCAACCTTCCCAATCATCCGTGTCCATCACAATGCGCAATTTGTGACGATGGAACTGCCACAACCACCACGCCACCAAACCACTGTACGCTTTGGGCTTAAAACAATGGACCACGTCTGGCTCAAAAGCAACAACCTCTTTGACCAAACGACGGGTAATGCCAATCGTTCCACCTTTGAGAGGAACATAGCGTAGCATCACTCCTTCTTCTTGCCATGTTTTATCTGCCTCATCTGGCGTTTGCCACGGTGGCATATAAATCGCGACGTCGTGCCCTTGTGCCGCCAACGGTTTGGCTAGCTTCAGCGCACGACTGCGCATCGTTTGGTTGGGATGCAGGCCAAATGGCCCGACCATTGCAATCTTCATGCCTATGATCTAAACACGAAAATAAGGAATGGGCGAATTTTTGGGGTGAAAAGAGATTGGAGACTTGTGCTCAGCTTGTCGAGCATTGGAGATTGGCTTTCTGCGGAAGCGAGATTATTACGGTTTAAGATTTTTCCATATCTTCATGTACCAAAAGATAGGCATGGCAAATATGGAAAATAAGATTAATGCAATTACCCAAAAATAAGGGTCGTTTTGCTTAGATTTAAAAACGTACCAAACATAAAATGTGATCAGAAAGCCAATATAAACCCAAAGAACAACCCCCATCGTAAACATTAAAGCATTTTGATCTCTAATTTCAGTTGCAGTTTCTGGGATGCCTAGAAAAAAGAAATAAGTGTTGACAAAAATTGGGGAAAGTATCGGGATTAATGTCAATATGAATAATAGTATGGCCTGATTTTTTCGTAACATGCTATAAGAATAACAAACAGCCTTCTTTTGCACATTAAGCACTAGATAAGAGCGATTCTATTCCTAAATCAGATGCACAAAAACGAACCCTAGCGCATTCGCCATGCTATCGTCTAATTGGTTCAATTCAATTCAGCTTCAATGCGGCTCTCCCTTTAATCTCTTGTTGGATTCATTAGAAATTCTTTGTGTAAAACAGCAAGAAAAAATGGGCAAGCGCGGATTTGGTTTTATAATAGGGAGGAAGAGAAAAGTAATCACAGCAAAACGGCCGTTCCTGCATATACGTGCCAATAGCAAATAGTTTCCCCAATTTATTTAGATGTTCCAGTGAAGGAGGAAAAATTTATGTCCGATAGTTCCCTAAATCAGGCATTTTCCCTTACCGTTGAAAAAACAGAAGAACAATTAAGTGTAAAAACGGCCGTTGGCTTAAGTACGGCCGAAGCAGCACAACGCCTGCAAAAATATGGTCCTAACGAATTGGCCGAAAAGAAAAAAGAATCTGGTTTACAAGCCTTCTTGCGCCAATATAAAGATTTAATGCAGATGGTGTTGTTAGGTGCGGCGATCATCAATGTCATTTTTACAGGCCAATGGTCAACCACCCTCGCGCTGATCACCCTAACTATCTTCAATGCAATTTTAGGTCTGCGTCAAGAGTCGAAAGCAGAAGCAAGTTTGGCTGCACTCGCGGGAACCATGAAAAACATCGCGCGCGTGCGGCGTGATGGACAAGCTATTGAGATTGAAACCAATCAAATTGTACCCGGCGATATTGTGTTGATGGAAGCTGGTAATGTGGTCCCCGCAGACGGCCGTCTTTTTGTAGCCGCCACCCTCGAAATTGAAGAAGCCGCTCTCACTGGTGAAAGCACCCCCACCCTCAAAGATACAGAACCGATCGACAAGTCTGAAGTTGCCCTTGGTGATCGCCTCAACATGGCCTTCATGAACACATCCGTTACCCGTGGCCGCGGCGAAATGATCGTCACCGCTACCGGCATGGACACTCAAATGGGGCACATTGCCGAACTACTCAACAAAACGGAAACAGACAAAACCCCACTGCAAAAACAACTCGACAAATTGACGATGATCATCGCTGGCTTGGCCGGGATGGCATTCATCTTGATGGTCATCTTAGGCTATAGAAACGGCCAAGAACTGGATGCCATTTTTGTTGCTGGGGTGGCCTTAGCCATCGCTGCTATTCCGACAGGTTTACCCGCCGTCGTCACCGCTATGTATTCAATGGGCACACGCACCTTGGCCGAGCACAATGCCATCGTCAAACGCCTCCCTTCCGTAGAAACATTGGGCTCCGTTTCTGCCATCTGCTCAGACAAAACGGGCACCTTAACCCTCAACAAAATGACCGCACGGGAAATGGTTATTCCTGGGCAAAACCGATACAGTATTACAGGTGAAGGATACAGCACCCACGGTGAGTTACGTCATGCGGGTGGCGCCAAAGTTGATTTAGACGCGGTCATGCTGCCGATGGCG
>JBNKHS010000098.1:0-11783 GCA_050290485.1 Promineifilaceae bacterium (SeqCode)
CGGCCGTTCCGTCATCCTCCTACCCGCAACCGAAAATAAAAACCAACCTGTGCATCTGATGACCACTTACGACAACATTCCTGCCTGGCAAGAGATCCTCGCCAACGGACTTGCCGACGACGTGCAAGAACTACCGCGTCGCCCCGGCGAACTCCCCTACCTCGCCACCACCATAACCAATTTCGACCTGCCTCACTTTACGCCAACCGATCCCATTCGGCTGGAAAATGGGGCCACATTGTTGGGCTGGCACGCCCGCGAAAACAACGGCATTTGGCGCTTCTTCACGATGTGGCAAGTGGCGGAACAACCCGCTGAGAACAACACCCATCAATTTAACCATTTCCGCGTGGATGACGCAGCAGGCCCCATCGCCATCCATGATACACGTCTTTCTTCGGGCGCATGGCAAGATGGAGACAGAATCATCACGTGGGTTGACTTCAATCCTGATGGACAAACGGGGCCGTTTTGGGTCGATGTGGGCATGTACACCTGGCCCGACGTCACACGCACCCCACGCCTCGATCATGAGGGCGATCCGCTGCAACCAATTCGGCTGGGGCCATTTGGGGAGTGAGTGTTCTTCTAAATAATGAAAATCAACAAACTCCAGAACATTATATACATTGAAATATTCAGTCAATGAGAGATCAATTAAAGATGAACATAATAAAGATAAACTTTATGTCAATAATTATTTTCTACCTGCTCTCGGCATGCCAAATTTCCCATTTAAGAAATAACAACGATAGTTCAACAGATGAAAAGATTTCTCAAAACGCTTATCAAGAATTAAGCGAGGAAAATGAAGAAACTCCGTTTCCACAACCTAACTTAGTTTTTCAAACAGGCTCAGAGCTGATTAGTTTTGTGAATTGTAATGAAGACTTAAATGGTGAGATATGGTTTCTTGAGCCACCTTATGAAGAAGCTAATCTCATTCTTTCTAACCCGGAAGCAGCTTATTTACAACCAAAATGGTCTCCTGATGGACAATGGATAGCATATTGGCAATCAAGGGTATCAAATATGCCACCAGAAGAATTAGACGAAGTATTATGGCATTTTCAAGAAGATAGTCTATGGATTATGGACGTTAAGGGGCAAGAAAAGCATCAACTTACAGATAATTTTGTTCGTTCTAATTTAATGGGATTTGACAATTATTGCCGAACGACAGGAGGGATTCTGAATCTTATAGGATGGTCAAAAAATAGTGAATGGTTAGCATTTCTTATTAGTCCAGAAAAATCTGAACGGATAAAGCCTAACCTTTATCTAATCAATATTGATTCAGGAGAACTACGCGATTTCTCCGATATTTGGAGCGCAAGGTGGACGCCTAGATCAAACATTCTTGTTGGATTAAATGAACAAGAAAATACCTTGGAAATAATTGAAGTGGCTGACAGTGTCTCGGTTTCTTCTATCCCATTCCCAGAAGAAATAAAGGCTGAACACTTACCATTTGATACAAATTTTGTTGAAGGAACAGATTTACTTTGGGTTATTACACGACCTCGAGGCAATGCATATAATACGCCACG
Source organism: Promineifilaceae bacterium (SeqCode) (assembly GCA_050290485.1). Classification (GTDB taxonomy): domain Bacteria; phylum Chloroflexota; class Anaerolineae; order Promineifilales; family Promineifilaceae; genus JBNKHS01. The sequence goes on from JBNKHS010000098.1 coordinate 1,551, forward strand.
GAGCCTTTGGCTTGTTGATACATCAACTAATGAATGGCAACTTCAAAGTAATATTGATTTGAGTGATAATTTTGGTGGCTTCGATATTACTGAGGAACTTGCTTTGTTTTGCAATCGTGGTGATGGTTCACAGAGAGATATAATTTATATATGGGATTACCCTACATTGGAACCATCTGATCAAATAGAAGCTCACTGCGACAGCACACGATTGATATTTACTGCTAATGGAAATGGATGGATAGGAAATTTTAGCTCTGGGGTACAAAAATCAATTCAAATAAGTAGCTTACAATCGTTTAGTTCAAAAACATTGGTTAATTGGGAAAATACAAATATTTCAAATCCCAGAAAAGTAGCTAACTTTGACTGGTCACTAAAGAACTTGCAAACAGATCAATAGTTATTCTCGCGGCAACCGATTCGGCTAGGACCATTTGCCCAAGAATAGAACGCAGATAACGCTGATTGACTTGATAAACCTGATTTTTTAGATCAGGATCATCAGGTTCATCTGCGAGCAACCGTAGGTTGCAATCTGCGTTCTATTTATGCAAAGCATCTGTTTATTCAGTGATGGGGAGGGTGAAGGTGAAGGTGCTGCCTTTGCCTTCTTTGCTGGTGACCCAAATACGGCCGTTATGCGCTTGCACCAAATGACGACATATCGCCAATCCCAGCCCTGTGCCACTTTTATACCGCGTGCGCGCCCGATCTGCTTTGAAAAAACGTTCAAAAATACGGGGTAAATCATCTTCGGGAATCCCCACACCATTATCTTTGATCGAAATAGCCACTTGATTGGACGCCGTCTTATCCTTTTGCGCAGAAATAATCACGTCACCCCCATCAGGTGTGAATTTAATCGCATTGTGCACCAGGTTGGCGACGACCCGCTGCGCACGTTCTTCATCGGCCATGACGGGCGGCAAATTGGCGGCGACATCGATCATGAGGTTGATGTTTTTACGAGCGGCAAAGGGTTTTAATCTTTCCAGCGGATTGAGTAGCAGATCAGAAACGGCCGTTTCGCGCATACGTAAGGGCACTTGTCCCGATTCAATCCGCGAAAGTTCTAACAGCTCCTCCACCATTTGCGTCAACGTATCCACTTCGCTGTTGGCACGACGCAAAAAGCGCTTGGCTGCTGGCGGATCTTCTAACGCACCATCTTGCAATGTTTCCACAACCGCTTTAAGTGAGGCCAAAGGAGTTCTCAATTCATGCGAAATATTGCTGATAAAGTCACGCCGCACCGTTTGTAAATGACGCACTTGGGTTAAATCTTGCAACATAACCAAGTAGCCAAATTTAGTCTCTTCCTGGTATGGCGAAATGGTAACTTGTAAAAATAAATCACGCCCAATCTCCACAGCTTCCCGTTGCTTTTGTTTGTTGGCTTGGGCCTTGTTCCATAAATCAATGAGCTGATGATGGCGTACCACCTCGGCAAAGGAACGGCCGTTTGCACTCATCATTTCAAAGTTAAGCAGATCGGCAGAGGCTGGATTCAACAGTTGCACATATCCCGATTCATCGACGATGATGACGCCATCACTCATATTTGATAATAGCGTGCGGAACTGCTTGTTATCCTCTTGTAACGTATCTAAATTGGCCCGCATCTCATCTGTCATCACATTAAATGCGCGCACCAAATCATTGACAGCCCCCTTCTCGTGCGGCAGCAGCCGTGCATCGACTTCCCCATGCGCAATGCGTCGGGCCACATGGGTTAATTGCGCGATCAGGACATCATCTTTGCGCTGCAGCAGATAGTTGAGCAGGGAACAAGAAACGGCCGTAAGCACGACCAGCGCCAACATACTGCGCCGTAAACAAGAAAGTTCTTGCAAACAGGAACTATTGACCGCGTATAACCAATAACCAAAAAGAATGAATAAAACAAGGATTACATACAAAAAAAACTGACGCCAGCGACGACTAAAAAACATCCCCAATCTCCAAATCATACCTCCCTAAAAAGCAAGGGATGTCGTATCTACCCGTCAAACCGATAACCAATGCCGCGAACGGTAACAATCCGTTGAGCATTGGCCGGATCTGCTTCTAGTTTTTCACGCAACCAGCGCACATGAACATCCACAGTACGGCTGTTACCATCATACGTCCACCCCCAGACCCGTTCCAAAATCAAATCACGAGAAAGCGCAATGCCTTGGTGTCTTGCTAAAAAGAGAAGCAATTCAAACTCTTTTGGTTTTAAGCGCAGGACTTCCTCATCTAACCGAATCTCGCGCCGACTTTGATCGATGACGAGATCGTTAAAAATGAGTTTGGCGTCGGTGGTAATTGAGGCACTGTCATCCAATGCACTTTCTGTGGTTAACTCTTCACGAATCAAATCAACCCGACGCAGCATCGCCTTGATGCGCGCCAGCAGTTCTCTCATGCTGAATGGTTTTGTTAAATAATCGTCCGCACCCACTTCTAAACCCACAATCTTATCAATCTCTTCCGTCTTTGCTGTCAGCATAAGGATTGGGGTGCTAAACTCCTTGCGCAAAATACGACACACTTCAAAGCCATCCAACCCAGGGAGCATCACATCGAGGATCACTAAATCAGGTTTTTGCGTACGGGCAAAGGTTAAGGCAGAACGGCCGTTTCCCGTCACCACCACATCATACCCTTGCCGTTCTAAGTTATATTCCAATGTTTCTTGTAAAGTTTTATCGTCTTCAACGACGAGAATTTTTGTAGTCATGACTCGTTTGTAGCAATTTATAGACGTTTCGTCAATCACAATTTGGGTACAGTTCACACAGTTCGTGAACAAATGCGCAACGTTATAAATGAAAATTTCAGCTCGATTTGTTAAACCGTGTATTTGACTATCAATCCGATAAAGTTGTTCTCTAATAAGTTTGCCTTCAAATTGGACACGGATTTACACAGATTGGGCGGTTTTTAAATCATTTATCCGCTTGATCAGCGTTTATCCGCGTCCAAAAATCCATGTGCATCTCAACTTTGATATACAAAAAGGCACAAAAAAAGGTGCGGTCTCATAAGAACCGCACCCTTCTTACAGATTCAGGTTAGCTTTTACACATTACCAATTATCATTCGTCGTCATGGTACCGCCACAAGAGGTTGTTAAAGATTGGTTGCTGCCACTTTGCCAAACCACGTTGCCGCCATCGACTTTGATGTATTTGTATTCAACGGCCGTTCCGCCAGAAATACTCACCGTACCATCCCAAGTGGGGTAATTGGTTGGCGATAACAAAACTGCATTCGCTGTATTCCAATTGCCCAATTCAGGTACGTTACCGACTACATATACATTTTGACCCCAATAAGTTGTCGCGTTGTTTACATAAAAATGCACATCCGCATTGGCACAGCCACCACCCGTCACTTGAGCGCCAACATGAATTGCGGAAGCATCCCACGGTGCGACATCAAAATAGGCTGTCCCATCGGCATACACATGAATCGTAGAGCCAGAACAATTACCATTGCTAAAGTTGCCATTGATAATGTCGCAATAATCACCTTCTGGCATTCCGGTTTGATGCCACCCCGTCAGGTTATAGCCCTCTTTGTTAATGGCCACAAAACCACTGTCGCCACGACCAAACGCAATTTGGTTGCCGCCGTTGCTCCACCAATTACTCACATAGAAATCATCAGCAGTGTAGTTGCGGAAAGCAACCATATTCGCTATCGGCTGCCAACGATGTTCGCATTTCCATTCGTTAAAGCAGTTGGGCACACCATTGTTATAAATACTGTTCGTATTGCCATTGGCATCAGAAGGAGGACCTTGGCTATCTGTGCTGAAATCATAGCTAGACATGATTTTGGGGTAGCCATACGGCCAGGCTAACATGAATACGTTGGTGATGTCATACAAGGCGCCATCTTTATGGGTAACCACATGACCACCACCACCGTGACCCCGTTGGTTGTCATGATTATCGACAAAGACAACTGCTTTGTCGCTGGGCATAAAGCCCCATGCTGTGCCAAATTGACTCAACCAAGAAAGCTCACCATTGAAAAAGGTGTTCCCAATTTCCACGCTGTACTTAAACTCAGTCACATCTCCATTTTGGAAATATTCACCAGCGGTAATCGGCTCGCCACCTTGATCGATCACTTCTTGGAAGATATATGGATTGCCATTTAACTGACTAACAATCGCGTTGATGTCATTGGTGTCCATATGTTTTGAAGCATCAATACGGAACCCATCTACGCCCAGGCTAATCAGATCGTTCATATAATTGACGAGTTGTGTGCGTACGTAGGTAGATCCTGTGTCCAGATCGGCTAAGTTCACCAATTCACAATTTTGCACTTCCCATCGGTCGCCATAATTAACGATGTCATCATTGCCATTGCGACCACAATGATGGAAATCCCAATAACTGTAAAGACCAGGATAGTTATAAGGTGTAAAGGTAGAACCATTGATACCAGTGCCACTACCGACGCCTGTCATATGATTGATGACCGCATCGACGTAGATATCGACGCCTACGGCACCACAGCGGCTAGCCATATCGGCAAATTCGGCGCGAGTACCGCTGCGGCTTTCTACCTGATAGCTGACAGGCTGATATCGTTCATACCAGGGGTGGCCAGCAACCACAGCATGTTCATTGGGAGGAGAAACCTGTACGGCCGAAAATCCATTAGGTCCTAAAAAGTTCTCGCACTCTTGGGCAATGTCCGTCCATTTCCATTCAAACAAATGCACAAACACAGTACGCGGCGGGGATACTTGCGCGTACGTTGGTTCTGCTTTATTCGTGCTGGCAATGCCCAGCAACAACAAAACAACCAACAACAGCAATAAGAAGCGACGCTTCACGTTGACGGTAAACAATTTTTTCATGATACTACTCCTTGTTTAGTGGGGAACTGTTTTGTAGAAGTATCAAACTGATTTCGTAATCTTTTGGAGTGATGATCAGCTATTTTGATTAGGGTTGATCACGCTATCTATCGAACAATCTTCTAGCAAACTACCAAATTTCTGAACTTCTTCACTATGTGTGGGAAACAGTATAGCAAGGAATATGTGGCGGTAGTTGAAAACATGTGTTGAAAAACTACACAAAAACTGCACAATAACAAAGGCATATTATTTGTATACTTTGAAACAAGATGAATGATCTATTCGGGCGAAAATCGGTTCGTGAGGCGTTAAAGGCACAAGCGAACGCAGAAAAGTTGGGGCAGCATCCATTGGCGCAACTGCAATTGGTTACCGAGCGTTTACAACGGCCGTTTCACGATGAGCCAACAGAACGCGGCATCATCCTGCGCCAAATTCTGCAAGAACTCATTACTCAATTACAATCACCCGATACGGCAGCAGACTTCAGCAAACGCGACCATCGGCTATATTTCATTTTGCAAGAACAATACTTTAACGGCCGTTCCGTACAAGAGATTCGCTCCGAGATGGGCATCTCTGAGAGTGGCTATTTTAACGACCAACGTCGTGCCCTTGCCTACTTAGGTAATGCCCTGCAAGAAGCTGAAATGGCCTTAAAGCGTACAGAAAAAACACCCTCACTCTCGCCTCCTGCATTTTTACCCACACTGCCTGAACACCCAACCCCATTTATTGGCCGCCATGAAGAGCTGCAAAAAATAACGGACTTACTGCACAATCCTCAATGTCGATTGCTGTCGTTAACTGGCATGGGCGGTGTGGGCAAAACGCGCTTAGCCATTGAAATAGGCAGACAACAACAAACACAGTTCGCCAATGCTGTTTTCTTTATTCCTTTAGCCCCTTTAGCCTCAGCCGATTTTATAATTACGGCCGTTGCCCACACCCTTAATCTTCATTTCGACAAACAGCAAGCCCCCAAACGACAACTCTTAGATTTTCTACGGCGCAAAAAGCTGTTGCTCATTCTCGATAATTTCGAGCACATGATTGAAGCCATACCGCTAATTACCGACATCTTGGATTATGCACCAGCTGTCAAAATACTCATCACCACACGGGAACGGCTCAATGTGCGCAGTGAATGGCCCATCGAACTACATGGATTACGCTTTCCAGAACCAACAAAGCCAGATATTGGGCTGACTGAATATGATGCGGTTCAGTTGTTAACGCAAGCCATTGAACGTGCAAGACCGACACAACCGTTGTTGCCCACAGACGAACCAGATCTGGTACGTATCTGTCAGCTCGTCCACGGCCTGCCTCTGGCCTTAGAGTTAGCTGCTGGCTGGTCAAGCCTCATCTCCTGTAAAGAAATCGTTTCAGAAATTGAAAAAGGGTTAGATTTCTTAACAACATCCTACCGCGATTTACCTACTCGCCATCAAAGCTTACGCGCCGTATTTGATCACTCTTGGACATTACTAACTGCTGCCGAGCAAGAGATATTTTGTAAATTGTCTCTGTTCCGTGGCAGTTTTGATCGGGAAGCGGCGGCGCAAATCGCCAATGCAAATTTAAAAGATCTCCTTCTTTTAAGTCGTAAATCGTTGCTGCGCAGACGCGCATCAGGACGCTATCAGGTTCACGAACTGTTACGCCAATTTGCCACTGAAAAATTATCTGAGTTACCGGATTTGCATGTAGAAACAGAAGAAAAATTTTGCCACTACTATGCAACCTTTCTTGCACAGCATAACAGCGCTCTTAAACAAGGACATACACAAAAAGAAACCCTTGCTATTGTCGCCCAATCTTTTGAAAATGTGTGGGCAGTTTGGGAGCGCAGTGTACAAACGGCAAACACCATACTCCTACAAAAAATGATCGAGCCGCTGCGTCATCTCTATTTTATGCAAAACCAATACCGCAAAGCGGAAACCACATTTGGTCATCTGGCTGCCGCTCAAATTGATGCGCGATTGACAGGGTTAGCTTTGGGATTCCAGGGGGAGTTCAACTTCAGATTAGGACGTAGGGAGTCAGCTGAACAACAATTACAAGCAAGTCTAACGCAGTTAAGGGATGTAGGGACAGCATATGATTGTGCTTTCATTGGCATGTTAGGGATTCATCCAGCGTTGTCAGATCCCGATTTTGTCCCAGAAAAATTGTATGCACAAAGTAAAAACGTTTTCCTTGAACTTAATGATCTGTGGGGGCTGGCCACAACCGATTTTGAAATGGGGCAATTTTTGTACGGTTCTGGCAGTGTAGACAAGCATGAACGCACTCGCCAACTGTTAGATAACAGTTTGGCCCTGCGCCAGCAGATCGGCGATTTGTGGGGAGAAGCAGCTTGTCTCCATTACATTGGGCATATGGCATTTACGCAAGGGAATTATGATGAGGCGGAAGCGTACACCCAAAAAAGCTTAACCATCTGCCGCGAAATTGGGGATCAAATTGGGATTGCTGATGCTTATAATAATTTGGGGCAAATTGCCAGTGCGCACGGAGATTACGCGACAGCACTCACCTTTTACAATAAAATGCTGGCCCTGCGCGAAGAGTTTGGCAATCGCCAACTTATCGCCGAATGTTTAGATTGTTTAGGGTATGTGGCTTATTTATCAAAGGATGACGATACGGCCGTTCAATATTACGATCAAAGCCTGGTTATCTCCCGTGAAATCAATGATGCGCATGGTATTGCCTGGTCGCTGCATAATCTGGGCGATATTGCCCGTAGGCGTGGCGAGTACGAAAAAGCACAATCCCTTTACCACGAAAGTCAAGCAATTCATTTCTCATATGATCCTTACGATTGGGGCAGAGCCACAGCGTTAGAAAAGCTAGGACGTACCGCCCTGCTCATGAATGAGCTAGATGATGCCCGCAAATGGTTGAATGAAGCGTTTCAAATTGGCATGAAGATGAAACGATATCGAGAAGCAGGGGATGCTTTGTTAGGCATGATTCAACTTTGGCTGGCGCAAGGGGGAGATGAAGCAACCGCATTACGTTTTGTTACGGCCGTATTATCCCACCAAGCCACCGCCCAAGACACCCGCGAAAAAGCAGAAGCGTTAGCCTTGCAATTGGAAAAAGAGTTAGACTCGGAAACGGCCGTATCTGCCCGACAAGCAGGGAAAAGCATTTCATTTTCAGAAGTCGCCCAACAATGCCACAATATTAAAAACCACGCTCTCCAAAATTGACTTTCAGTTTCTGAAACAGTGACAAAAAACACTAAGCAATCGCTTGCAATCTGCCTAATATACAAATAGCAAATGGGTCTTAGCGCATGTCAAACCTTTGCTAAAGTACAAAAATCTTAACGCGAAGAATGAAAGATGCAAAGCTTTTTTCTCTTGGCGTCTTTTGCCTCTTTGCAATTTTGCGTTGAAAACCGACTTCGGTAAAAGCGTGCAGTACCTACCAGCAAAAGGAACTGGATATTATGTTCAAATACATCAAGATGGCGTGGCGCAACATGTGGCGTAATTGGCGACGCACCCTCATCGCCTCCGTCGCCATTGTATTGAGCATGTTTTTGCTCATCTTCTTTCAAGCCTTCATGGACGGCATGGATCAATCCATCTACGGCAATACGGTTAGATTGTATGGTGGTAACGTCCTCATTCATGCACCGGGCTATCGTGCCATTTCCTCAAGATTACCCATGTATCCCGTAGCAGATGTTGACGCCATCATTGACGCGATTCATAATGAACCCAATGTGCGTGCTGCCTCGCGACGCATCAACACAGGTGGTTTAATCAGCAATCGGGATGCCTCCCACGCTGTAAACATTACCGCCATTGAACCTGCCATCGAAGCACCCATTAGCCTTGCTGCTGAAAATATTGTAAACGGCCGTTTTTTAGAGCCAGACGATGACAACAATATCGTCATCGGGCAAGCATTGGCTGACCATCTAAATGTTTCCATTGGTGACCGAGTCTCTTTGTTGGGACGGCGCAAAGATGAATCGATGCGCCAACGCACGATGACTATCGTTGGTATTTTCGATTTGGGCTTGGGAGAAGCAGAAAAAGGGCTCGTCTTTATGGATTTATCCACCGCGCAAACGCTTTATAACCTGCGCGGCGAAGTCACGGAGATAGCCGTCATCCTCGAAGAGATTGGTCAGGAAGATACCTTAATCAATGACATTGCGCCTCAATTCCCAAATCATGAAGTTGATTCGATTTATACCCTGCGTCCCGAATTTGCTAACGCGTTAGAAACAGATCGCGTCTTTGGTCTGTTGTTTGGCGGCATTCTGCTCATTATGGGCGGGATTGGTATCCTCAACCTGATGCTGATGGCTGTCTTTGAACGCACCCGCGAAATGGGTGTGCTAGCAGCAATGGGAATGAAAGGACGCCAAATTATGGCTCTGTTTGTTTTGGAAGGCTCTTTTATCGGTCTGCTTAGTGGTGCGCTCGGTTGTATCATCAGTTGGGCGTTGGTCTGGTGGATAGGACAAAACGGCATTGATTTTTCTGCTTTTGTAGAGGACATTGACGAGGCGGGAGAAATTTATGCGTTGATGGGCACAGTGCTCTATCCTGCCATTTCTCTACAACTCATTATTGCTTATGGATTTGCCGCTGTTGTCGTTGCCGCCCTTGCGTCTTTTATTCCCGCTTGGCAAGCCTCCAAAAAGGAACCAGCTGAGTCACTCCATTACGTCTAATATGGGCTGCTCATTTACAGGAACAGTAGAAATTTATGGATCTCTAGGAATTCAGGGGATTGACACCAATTGTAGGGACAGATTGACAATCCACCTTACAAAATCTGTCAATTACCCAACGAAATCCTAAAGAACCAAATTTATATGTGTGGCACGCCACCATGAACGAAAATCAACGATTACACAGATGATACAGATTTTTCTCTATTCCTCTGCGACTTTGTGCCTCTGCGCGAGGCTATTGCTAAAGGAGACGCGCCAGCGGCGGCGTCTCTACAAATGTTATTTTCGAAGGAGACCGTGATATGGCCCTTAAAAAATTCTTTGCCATTGCTTTCCGCAATCTAATCAGAAACAGTCGTCGTACCGGATTAACAGCCTTGGCTGTGGCCTTGGGGCTTATGGTTGTCTTTGCCATGAGCAGTCTCATCGAGGGTATGGTCACCACCATGCTGGCGGACAGCATTCGCATCACCTCTGGTCATCTGCAAGTTCGCAATACCAACTATGAAGCGGATAAAGCGAGTCTGTTAGCAAAAGATTTGCTTGAAGATGGGGATGAATGGCGTACAGAAGTCGAAGCATATCCAGAAGTCAAAGCGGCGGCTCCTGTTTTATGGTCAGGGGGCTTATTGAGTACACCACGGGA
>JBNKHS010000099.1:0-11777 GCA_050290485.1 Promineifilaceae bacterium (SeqCode)
AAACGTCCAGGTGACATCACATCAACAAAAATATACGCATCGGTCACGTAATACATGTCGGCGCCACGAATCTCGATCTCGCCAACCCACACCTTTTTAGCTTTCACAGATCGGCCGATATTTTGTTCAAAGTAAATGTCTAGTGCGTTGCGCCCAATGTAGGTTTCCTGCTCGTTCGTTATGTAAAGCGCTGTGCGCGCCACCCGTGGGTTTTTGTTCGCTGGATCAAGTGGCAAAATATCAATGGAACGGCCGTTATACACAGCCATCCCCGAATTAGTCGTCCCAAAATCCATCCCGACGATCATAAATACCTACCCCCATTCGTAGGGGCATGCACGGTGGCATGCCCTCGCTTTATAATCCCTCAATTTCGTAATAAACCGTATATTGTCCCAATTTCTCGTTGATTGCCTGCAGGAGAACGGCCGTATCCACACCATCATTCGCCACCACAGCAATGGTTGCCTTATTACCATGCAGCGCATCTTGCTCCACCACAACCGTTACCTGCTGCAGCCCATCAACCTCTGCCAAATCACCCTCGAACACAGATTGTATCTCTTGCCGAATCAATGGTGGTTTGAAAATTTTACCAACGGCCGTTTGTGGTATCTCATCAACCACATGAATGGCTTTCGGAATAGCGGCCCGTTCACCAATTTCCGTTTGCGCATACGTCATCAACTCATCTTCTGTAACCGTGGCCCCGTGAGCCAGCTGCACATAGGCCACAGGCAATTCCCCCAACCGCCCATCAGGGCGACCGACAGCAGCAACCAACTCTACATCAGGATGTTTGTACAATGGCTCTTCAATCAGTTGCGGATCAATATTGTGCCCACCACGGATGATCAACTCCTTTTTACGTCCCGTCAGCCAAAAATAATGATTGGCATCCATGCGCCCCATATCACCCGTGTTCAGCCAGCGTTCACCATCACCTAAATCAACCCATAACCCTTCATTGTGACGTTCCTCTAAATAGCCTTGAAAAATATGTGGCCCACGAATAATGACCACACCCACTTCATCTGGCTCACAAGCGCGCACATAATTGCCCAACCCATCCAAAACAACCGTACGCAGCTCAGTGTATGGAATCCGCAATCCAATCGAGCCCACAATACGCTCGCCAGCAGACGGATTGGCAGAAGCGATGCTCGTCGATTCCGTCAAGCCATATCCCTCCAAAATTTTCACACCCGTACGATTTTCAAAGGTGTTGAACACGTTGACAGGCATGGGGGCTGCTCCACAAAATCCATACTTCAATGTCGAAATGTTATGCTCACCAATAGGACGATCCAACAACGCCGTGTAAACAGTAGGCACGGCCGAAAAGTAAGTCACCTTAAAATATTCAACCATCTCCCAGAAGTTATCAAAGACACCTTCACCACGAAAACCAAGTGGTGTCCCCAAAACCACTGTTGCTCCCGATGCAAAAGGAACCATCCCCGCCGTCATAAATGCAAAGTTATGATAAAGTGGTAACCCACAATAAATTGTAAGCTCTGCATCCTTCTTCGGATCATTTTCAGAGATATTACGACTGGCTGCCCACGCATCAAATGTTGCATTGTAATGGGATTGTTTGGCTAGTTTGGGAATGCCGGTTGTCCCGCCAGTATGGAAAATCGTCGCCGTATCGTCAGGTTGAATCTGACGTCCACTCACCAAATGATCTGCTGGATATTTGCGTGCGGCATGACCAAAATCCAACACACGTCCTCCTGCTAACTTCGGTGGCTTTTGCCGCCAAACTAACCATTTGGCTCCCCAGCGCTTCACACCGCTCAAGTAGTTGAGCAAATCCACTTGTAAAATCGTCTCCAAAGTTGGTACATCGGCAACAATTGACGCCACCTTTTGCCATAAATCAGACGTGGGGAAAGGGGCAATCGTTACCAGTACTTTCGTTTTTGCGGCACGCATCAAACTCGCAATCACATCTGGTTCGAGCAAGGGGTTGATTGGGTTGACAATCCCTGCCGCTTGGGCACCAAAGATAGTGAAATATGCTTGAGGCACGTTGGGCAACAGCATGGAAACTACATCATTTTTACCTATTCCCAAATCGTGGAACATGTTTGCAGTTTGCGTAATAAGACCCAATAAATCTTCATAAGAGTAGACAAACTCTTCACTATAGTTGGTCGCTTGCAAGAAAAACCGCAAGGCGATTTTTTCTGGATCAAGTGCAGCCCCCTGCTGAATGGCAGCATATGTATTGGGCATGATTGGGTGCTCAGTTAAGGGTGTTTGCTCGAAGGCTTCTATATCGGCTAATGAACTGATGGGCATGGGCGTCTCCTCTTATGAAATTGTGAATAGTAAATGGTGGACTGTGAAGTTAATTTGTCGTTCGCAATTAACAATTAATTATTCACGATTCACCATTGGTAAACAATGCAGCCTCTTGGCGTAAACGATGGAGGAAATCGACGGATTTGAGATTGCGTTCAAGAATGTAGGTAAGGTAATGGTACATGATGTTTTCCAGTTCGCTGTGTAACGGCCGTTTCAGCTGCAGCACCTTCACCGTCTCCCACGAGCGCGTTTGTAGGTAACGCAATACCTTCACAGCCACCGCCGAAATTGGTTTTGCCCGCCGATCCGCTTCATGGCAATCGAGACACAACACCCCACCTAATTCTGCGCTAAAAAATTGATCCCGTTCCTCGATATTCTCTCCACAGGACACACAAAAAAAGAGTTGCGGCTGAAAACCAGACAACTCCAACAAATGCAATTCATAATAACGAGCCGCCAATAGAAAATCGTCAGTATACGCAAACCACCCCAAGCCATCCGCAATGAGCTTATACAAACTCAGGTTTTTATCCTCTTCAACGGTAAACCGATCCAGTAATTCCACAGCATAAGAGGCATAGGTCGCTTTAATGAGGTCGTCGCGCAAAGGTGCGTAGGCTTCGACCATCTCCGCCTGCGTAATGATCCCCAAATCTTTCCCTGTGGCGATGAGAAACTTACTGCGCATAAAGAGTTCGACATGTCCCGTTTTACGACTTTGTGGTTTGCGTGCACCCTTGGCAATTGCTTTCAATTTGCCAAAATCGCGCGTATAAAGAGTTACCAAACGGTCTGCCTCGGCAAAATCAGTGCGGCGCAGGACAACAGCTTCAGTACGAAAAGAACGTTCTCTGGGCATATGCCAAGTTTATCATAGAAATGGAGCAATGGTTAATGGTTGACGGATAATAAATAATTGTAAATTTCCATCATTGGCACTTATCAATTATCCGTAATGCCACCTCTGCCCACCCGCCATCTTTTAATCGATAACCATCCATACGTAACAATGATAACGACACTAACATACACCAACCCCTTTAACAGCGGTGCAAAAAAGTACCAGCTGGCAAAATCCTGATGATAAAAACGGTGTGTTGCATCGGAACTACCCAAAATCCGTAAATTCCCTTCTGCTTCTAAAACCGTTCCAAACGGACCCGTTAATTCCATGATTAACCAATGTTCACAGCGCTTACGTGAATTTCTGTCTGCGCAAACTTCAATTTGAAATGGCTCGTCCTCAGAAATACGCCACGGCCGTTCAAACTTATTGCCATACCCATCCCAACTGTCAACAAATCGGAAAGATAAAACGGCCGTTTCATCGTCAACAAAATATATTTTTCTGTAATTCATTAGAGGAAAGAGATATTCGTCATGAATCCATTCGCTACCAATCAATCGTTTTTCAATTCGTTCATGACCCATTGGTATTGTTGACCAAAAAAAGTTAGAAAGGATTGCACGAAAAGATATGAGCAGCACCAGAATTGAGCTTACCAATAATAAAGTAGAACAACCCGTCTTTAATTTTTGCATCCTGCAAGATAATTCCCCCGTTACGATGATAGTCAGGCAATTCAATCAATAATGAGTATACAAGAGCAAATTAAAGTTGTGAACCTGCCCAATGGCCACAATAAAATTTTGTGTCCATCCTGCAAAAATTGTTTTTTTAGTTGCTACAGCAACTCTACTTTTTATTTCTCCACCTAACCACAATCGGTGCCAACCACAACGCCAATGATGAAAGCGCAATCGCCACCATAGCAACGTAAAAAGCAACCGCATAACTCTCTGACTGGTCAAAAATACGACCTGCCAACCACGGGAAAAATGCAGCACCTGCCCCAAAACCAGACCCAACAGCCCCATTGACACCGCCCAACGCTTCTCCCGGAAATAAATCGCTGGCAACGGCCGTAATTAAAGAAGAACGCGATCCTTCACCAAGACCCAGCATTAACGCATAAAACAGCAACCAGGCCATACTAGATCGCCCCGTTAGCCGACTTAAAATTAAAATGGCAACAAGCAAACAAAGCGAACCCAACAAATAGGCCAACCGTCTGCCAATTTTGTCTGACAAACTGCCCCACATCACAAAAGCAACGGCCGTAACCAAACCTGTCAAACCCACAATCGATGCAGCCACAATGGGATCAATGCCTACGTCTGCCATCGCTGCCAATTGGTGTACAGTGAGCAAACGTAATGGGCCAACAGACCCTAAACTCGCAATCATCACCAACCAAAATGCGGGTGAACGCACCACTTGGGCCATTGTCCAGCCGGTTTGCTTGGGTACTTTTATTTCAGTCGAGTGAGGATAAAGCGGAGACGGCCGTTCTCCATCAGGAAACGTATCCATTTGTTGTGGAGATAAACGCAGAAAATACACAATCAAAGGAACAAGCAGCAAAGCCAACACAGCCAAAACCACATATGCTCCACGCCAGCCAACATTTGCAATCAAAACGGCCGTTGTTGGCGTCAACAACAACGAGCCTACGCCCGTCCCCGCAAACGTCAAGCCAATCGCCAAACCCCGTCGCCGTACAAACCAACGGGCAACCACACTCGCTTGTGGCCCTAGCCCCAAAATTGTGATGCCTAAGCCAACGACGACTCCATAAGCAACAGTCAATTGCGGTAATGTTTGCACTCGGCTGCTCAACAATAACCCCGCCGCCAACAAAATCGCGCCCACAACAAAAACACGGCGCACTCCCCATTTGTCCAATGCCAGCCCTGCTGGCGTTGAAAACAGTGTAAACACAATCATACTTGTCGAAAAAATAAAGGCCGTATCTGCCCGCGCCCAACCATACTCATCAAGTAAAGCCACAAAAAAGACGGCAAAAGATAAACGCACCCCAAAAGCAACAAACAACGTCGTGGCACAAACCGCCACAATCACCCATCCGTAAAAAAAGCGTCTTTCCGTCAAACCCATTACCCAAAAAGAAAAGGCCACCATGGTGACCTTTAGCAAAAATCAGTAGATCGAGTCTAAGGAACAAGACATGCTCAAATGCCCGCTATTCACGTCGGAGGATGCAAGCTCCGCTTCGATCTACTGAAAAGATGATCCATGTAGAGAGATATTTTCTCTATCTATATGTCACTTTTAGCCTTTACTTTCTTCTTCATTCAACCACGCGATCAATACACGGAAGATATCCGATTCAGTAATAATGCCAACCACGTTATTTTTCTTATCGACCACAGGTAATGCGCCAATTTTATGTTCTTGCATCATTGTTGCTACCAATTTGATCGTATCATCTTCATGACAAGTCAAAACATCTTTGGTCATAATTTCGCGCAGCTGCAATTTTGCCAACAGATAATTCATCTCCCACATATTTAGGGTCGTAGCCCCAGATGGTTCTGCTTTACGGATGTCACTGCGCGTTACAATGCCCACCAATTGATTCTTTCCTTTAACCACAGGCAAGCGCCGAATATTGTGATCGCGCATCAATTTATGCGCATCCAACATACCCATACGCCGATCAGCCAGAATAACATCGTTTTGCATCCAATCTTTAACCAGGAAATTTTTCATCTAATTCTCCAATTAATGTCTCCAGATTAGTTCCATCTTGAAGATTGAACCAATCTTTCCGTTTAGATCTTATCGACCACCTAAAAAGGCCCTTCGAACTTCATTGTTATGCAACAACTCCTGCCCCGTTCCTTCATAACTATTTTGCCCTAATTCTAAAACATAGCCACGATGACTGATCTCTAAGCCTTGTCGTGCATTTTGTTCGATCATCAACACGGTTAGACCAATTTCTTCGTTAAGCCTTTTAATATTACGGAAAATTGTTTTGGTAATCAATGGGGCTAAACCGGCCGATGGTTCATCCATGAGCATGAGACGGGGTTCCCACATCAATGCACGGCCGATTTCTAACATCCGCTGTTCACCTCCACTCATTGTACCTGCTTTTTGCTTTGCACGTTCCGCCAAACGCGGAAACAAATCCAAAATATACGCGATACGTCGTCTGACCCGTCCTTTGTCTTTTTCCAAATACATGCCCATTTCTAAATTTTCTTGCACAGTCATTTGTGGAAAAACACTACGCAATTGGGGCACAATGGTAATTCCCGCACGTAACGCATCTTGCGGCCGAATATTGGTTGTATCGCGATCATTAAACAATACCCGCCCGTTACGCACAGTAATGAAGCCGTACAACGCTTTAAACACCGTCGATTTCCCGGCACCGTTAGGCCCAATGACACAAACAATCTCGCCAGGCTTTACATGCAAGCTGACGCCTTTGAGAATGTCCAAGTCCTGTTGATAGCCCGCATAAATATCATGGACTTCGAGTAACGGCCGTTCATCCATTAAGTTCATCGTCGCCTCCATCCATCCCAAAATACGCCTCAATCACCGCATCATTCTCCATGATATCATCTGGCGTTCCTTCAGCTAGCTTTTGCCCATAGTTCAATACAAAGACACGACTGCACAAGTCACCAATAAACTGAATATTATGCTCAATCAACAAAAACGTCTTGTCATACCTTTGGTTGAGCTCCACAATCCGATCTTTAATCGTCTCGATCAACGTCGGATTGACACCAGACGTTGCTTCGTCCAACAAAATCAAATCAGGATCCGGCATCAATGCCATCCCAATTTCCAACAGGCGCCGCTGCCCCCCAGAAAGATTGCCTGCTTGCTCACCGACAACACGTTCCAACAATAGAAACTCAATCAACTCACGTGCCCGATTTTCAATCTCTGGTGGATATTGTTGAAACAAACGACGAATCCCTATGCCACCCCACTGCCGACTCAGTAACATATTTTCCAGCACCGTCAACTTGCGGTAAACACGAATTACCTGAAACGTGCGTGCCAATCCCATATGGGCAATCTGATATGGCTTCTTGTTGGTAACATTCTCACCTTTGAAATAAATCTCACCATCACTCACCGTTTGCACACGGCTCAAGCAATCAAACAACGTCGTTTTACCACTCCCATTAGGGCCAATCAGCCCCATAATCTCACCGGGATACACAGCAAAATCAACACCACTCAAAGCCGCCAAGCCACCAAAATATTTACTAATATTGCGTCCTTCCAACAAGGGAGAACCTGTGCTTTGCCCGCTCATGCGCCAACCTCCACTTCATTTTTCTCTGGTTCAGATTCGGCCGTAAAGTATTTCCCCCATAAACGACCCAAAGAAGTACCTCCCGTACGATCAGTGAACGTGCCCACGATCCCTTCTGGTAAGAAAAGGACAATCAAAATTAAGACAACACCTTGGACAATGAGGTGGAATTGTAAAAAGTTGGCCCAAATAATATCCCGCATCCAATAAATCAAGGTCGCACCAATCACCGGGCCAGCTACCGTACCCAAACCACCCAACATGGTCATCATCACCAATTCCACCGTGCGCGATTCAAAAAAGACCACATCAGGATCAATAAACGTATTCTGGTAAGCCCACAAGCCACCGACAAGCCCTGTTGAGAAAGCAGCAATGCAAAAGATGCTTACTTTATGCAAGGTTGTATTGATACCTCGCGTCTCCGCTCCCACTTCATCTTCACGAATAGCAATCAATGATTTACCAAATTCGGTGCGATTGATCAGCCAATAAACAAAAGCAATGACCAAAATCGCTTGTACCAACGTCACATAATAAAACAACGGCCGATTTAAGTAAGGTGGTAACGTCAAGCCGGCACCACCGCCCGTCAATGGTTTGGCCACACGCACAATCTCGCGCACAGCAACAAATGTCCCTAACATCGCAATGGAAAAATAAGGCCCTTTCAGCCGCAATGTTGCCGAACCAATCAACGAGGCGAAGACAGCAGCGACAATTGCCCCAATAATTAATGCAGGCACAAAAGGCATCCCCGCTTTGGCCATCATCACCCCTGTGCCATAGGCACCTAATCCAAAAAAGACCGCATGACCAAAATCAATATATCCCGTAAAACCGCCCGTTAAATTCCAGTTGCTAGCCAGTGTAACCAACATAAACAATTGAGTGAGCGAAAATAACAAAGAGTTAGTAACAAGTTTGCTCTCTGGTGCTAAAAATTGTGGTAATGGCAGTGCCAATAAAATAAGCGCCAACAATAATAAAAACCAACGTCCTAAATGATAGGTTTGCCAAAAGGCAGCCAATGCTTTCATCTTAGCTAACCTCCGTTGCTGGCTTTAGCCCACCAAACAACCCTTGTGGACGTAGCACCAGCACCACAACCAAAATAACGTAAGAAGAAACAATCCCTAAATTCGTACCAACACCAGGCACATAAGTAGCGACGAATGTCTCGATAAGACCCAATACGACGCCACCAACCAACGCCCCAGGAATGCTTCCTAACCCAGCCATGGCCGTAATAGCAAACGCCTTCAAAGTTAAAGGGGCCCCCATAAAGGGGAAAATGGGCTGCACAGGGCTAATCAACGCACCAGCCATACCTGTAATGCCAATACAAATGGCAAAAGTCATCGCGTAAACAAGGCCAATTTCGATGCCTACGATGCGTGCTGCCTCACGATTTTGTGCCGCTGCGCGAATGCTCTTACCCATTCTCGTATATTGCAAAAAGAGAAACAGGCTGCCCATAATAAGCAACGCCATCACAAAGATTATCGTTTTGGCAATAGGGATAGTCACATCGCCAACAGGCCAAAACCCACTAAAATATGTTTCAACGGTACGTGGTGTGGCTGTAAAAATAAGTTTAAAGGCATTGGACATAATAATTGCCAACCCAAATGTAACCAGTAAAGAGATGAGATGCGGCCTGTCGATAACACGATTAATGAGAATGCGTTGCAAAATGTAGCCAATCACAAAAAAGCCGAGAAAAACGATGATCAGAGACGCCAATGGTTCCCAGCCAAATTTTTCGCTCATGTACCAGGCAGAGTAAGCCCCAGCCATCAGAAATTCCCCATGTGCCAAATTAATGACACCCATCACACCCCAGATAATTGAAAAGCCGAGAACCATGAGTGCATAAAATCCGCCCAGCATGAGCCCATTAATCAAGGCTTGCATAAATTGATCCATAATGTTGTCCTTTGTTTTAGTGAGCAGTTGCCACTATTCAGTGTTCAGTAATCAGTATCTGGTCACATACTGATTACTGATGTTTATTTACTGAAAACTAGGATTTAACTTAACGGTTAACGGTCTTCCCAGGCTGGCATGGGGTATTGGAGTTCAGAAACGGCCGCTTCTGTCGGTGCAATTACAAAAATATTACCATCTTGAATTTGAATCGCCCCCATCGGCTTCCCAGCATTCTTACCCGTATCATCAAAATTGATCGGCCCATAGAATGTTTCCACATCCAGATCAAAGAGCGCTTGCCGTACCGCATCCATGTCGGTACTACCTGCATTTTCAATGGCAAGCTGCAAAGCCAGCGCTGTTGCCGTTGATTCTGCGGCTTGATAAGACGGGGGTTCGCCCCACATTGCTTCATACCGTTCCGCATACTCCGCCGCTGTGCCAAAATAATCATCCTTCCAGCTCATTGATGCTTCCCACTGCGTTGGGCCGATGATGTAATTGGCCGCATCACCAACTTCAGCAGGGAACTCGGGATTACTTGGCCCAACGGTAATGACCATTGCGCCAGGAGAAAAGCCCAGTTCTTGCGCTGAGTTCACAAAAAGCAATGCATCATTGAAATGACCGCCCCCCACAAAAACGTCCGGATCGAGGTCACGGAATTTAGTCATAATGGCCGACACATCAGCCACATCCCGAGGGTATGTTTCGACAGCAAGTACATCCATGCCGTATTCAGCCGCCCAATGCTCAGCACCTTGGCCAACAGAGGTGGGGAAAGCTGTATCTTCATAAGCTATTACCACAGATGTCGCGCCTTGATCGGCAAGCGATTTCAAAGCAGATTCCGTGTAGTTGCCCGCAGGAGTAAGGACAGCAAAGATGTTTTGGAAACCACGACTAAATATATCTTCCGAAGCACCATTCCCTTCCACCATAATCACACCATACTTTTCAGCAATGGCACTGGTAGACATGGTCAATCCACTTGAGTATGGACCAAGCAAGTAATCAACTTCATCTTCAGTAATAAGACGTTCGACGAGGTTTGCTGCCGTATCAGGATCACCTTCATCGTCATAGTAAATAATTTCAACGTTGTAACATGTGTCCCCAACTTTGATGCCACCATATTCATTATTTACCCATTCGAGCCAGGTGTTATACCCTTGACGGGTATCTTTCCCTTCACGGGCATAATTACCTGTTTCCGAAACGGCCGCTCCAAGGACAATCGTATCCGCACAACCAGCCTCTTCTTCAGCCATTTCTTCTTCAGATTCCTCAGCAGGCGCAGCCTCTTCAGCCACTGTCTCTTCAGAACTCGATTCTGTATCATTGGCAGCTTCTTCCCCGCCACCACTACTGCAAGCAACAAGTCCCAAACCCATTATCAAAAAAACAGATAACCATGCAATAAACTTACGCGTCTTCATTATTCTTCTTCCTCCGAAAATAGATAGGTGGGTAAAAGTGTAATTCACAAGGCTCTTTGAACTTGTATGAATTACTAAAGTGAAAACGTAGAAATCATCTATTTTTCGCTTTCACTAACTTTGGTTTGATCGGTTGGTTACGGCCGTTTCTCTATAAAATGTCAATCCCATGCAACCTAATCAGACCAAGATAGAAAAAGCATAAATAAAAACGCATGGTTAGCGCATAAATTTAGATGCTGAAATATAAAAAAGTTATAAATAATCAGTAGGTCAAAGCGGAGTTCGCATCCTCAGATGCAAAGAGGCGTCAATTAGCCAAAACGATAACCAATGCCATACTCTGTTTTGAGATAGTGTGGATTGGCGGGGTCTTTTTCAATTTTGCGGCGTAGGCGGCCAATATAGACTCGTAAATATTCGGCTTCGTCACCGTATTCTGGCCCCCAAACCGCTTGCAAAATAGTGCGATGAGGCAGCGCTTTGCCCACATTTCGCATAAAGTAATGAAGCAGATCGAATTCAGTGCGTGTTAGTGTAAGCCGCTCACCAGCAAATACAACGGTGATTGCTTGTGCATCCAATTCAATGTCGCCATAATGCAAAATCTCACGCGACTGCTCGGCACGCCCCTCCCAAGTGATACGCCGCATCATGGCTCGTACCCGCGCCATTAACTCTTCAATGCCGAATGGTTTGGTCAAATAGTCATCCGCGCCTTGATCGAGCGCAGCTACTTTATCAGCTTCCTCACCCAATGCAGTCAACACGATAATAGGCACAGTCGAAGAGTGACGAATACGGCGGCACGTTTCTAACCCATCCATATGCGGCATCATAATGTCAAGAATGATTAGATCGAGCGATTCCGTATTGAAAATCGCCAATGCTTCTAATCCATTGCTCGCTGTAAATACATTAAAGCCACGTGCCGACAAAT
>JBNKHS010000100.1:0-11726 GCA_050290485.1 Promineifilaceae bacterium (SeqCode)
CATGTGCTCGTCGAGTGGACTCCCGCCTACGCGGGAATGACCCCAGATAAAAGTATCAAGTTTCCATGTAACGAAATGGTTACATCGTTTGGCTAAACGATAACACCGTTGCCATACCTTTTACGCCTCCTTGTTTTATGCTCCATACATCACAATTTGTCGAACAAATGGAGGTCAAAAATGATCAGCAAACAAAATCAACAAAAAATCTGGCTCGGGGGAATGTTACTCTTTATTTTATTGCTGAGTTTAGGCAGCAATGCACTGCCAGCAGAAGCGCAAACCAGTCACGAGATCACAACCTATGCCGCCTATCAGGAGTTTGAAAACGGGTTCATGGTTTGGCGTGAAGACAGTAGGGAAATTATAGCTTTTGTACACTCCACCCAAACGCTCCATCGCTTTCCAGAATCGAACTATGAGCATCTGAATGAAAATCCTGTGCCTGAATCACCACCTAATGGTCGTTTTAAGCCTGTGCGCGGTTTTGGACGTGTCTGGGGGAATTTTGAGTATGTTCGTGCTTTATTAGGTTGGGGATTGGGTGAAGAGTTTGGCTACACGGCCGTTTTCCACTCAGGCGTATCTTATCCCGGTTATGGCTGGAACAACCTCACGCTGCCATCAGGCAGTGTCGTCGAACTTTACGACAACACCTGGGCTTATTGGGGACAAACTCCACCCGTATGGAACACACCCACACCACCTGCCCCACTGCCTTACACAACCAATGGCTCAATCCAAGTATTTGAAAACGGCCGTATGTTGTACGCAGCCAATTCAGGCACAATTTGGGTACTGCTCAACTCGGGGCAG
The DNA here is from genome assembly GCA_050290485.1 of Promineifilaceae bacterium (SeqCode). GTDB lineage: Bacteria > Chloroflexota > Anaerolineae > Promineifilales > Promineifilaceae > JBNKHS01. The sequence continues at coordinate 817 of JBNKHS010000100.1, forward strand.
GCGTACACCTTCCACACCAATGAGTATGGTCAGTTGCCAGACAACCCCGTTTGGGGAACAGCTCCCTACGGATATATGAAACCTATCTTAGGATTTGGTAAAGTTTGGGGGAATTTCGCCACAATCAGACATTCCTTAGGTTGGGCGCTTGCTTACGAAAATAGTTATATGATGCAGTTAATTGGATCACCAACAAACATCTCAATTCAATTGCCCGACGGAGCATGGGTCAATGTAACCACAGTTGGCAGTTGGAATTATCAATAGAGTAAGTCTCTAGGAATTCAGGGAATTGACACCAATGTAGGGGCGGATTGGCAATCCGCCCTACCAATTGTTTATCTGTGGAATAATTGTAATCTGCGGGTAAACCAACGTATCGAACTGTTATTATTTCCGATACACTCTAAGAAAAGTGCAAGAATGAAGTGGTTTATGAACATAGGCAAAATTAGTGGTATTGTTTTTCTTATTTTACTGCTGACAGGGTGTGGTCAGCTGGAATTAGGTATCGAGACACCATCCCCTGCAAACAGTGCGGGGCTACTCCCGACCCCAACGCCCACAGCGACATCAACTGTGCCCACCCCAACGTTAAAACCGCCTGTGCAAACAACGGCCGTTTCTGATCCAACACCAGTCACCACAGCTACCAATACACCAACTCCCCTACCACCAGCCACAGCGACACCCACCACAACCCCCACACGCCTTATAAACAATCCAAATCCAGCAACGGCAACACCCGCACCCTGGCCAGAGATATTCTTATTTTCCGTTGCGCCACAAAACGTCCAGCCTGGGGCAGCATTATCATTAAGTTGGGATGCGCTGGGCGATAGTGCTGAAATTTGTCTTGTGCAAGGAACCTCCCGCGATTGCCGTGAAACGGCCGTTGCCGACACCCTCATTTGGCAGCTGCCAGCAGAAATACGCAGCGACTTCTATGTTGAAATTGTTGTCACCCGAGGCGAAAAAGTTGACCGCAAACAAACGCCCGTCTACGTTAGCTGTTCTGCCAACAACGACTGGTGGTTCTTTGCCTCACCACCAACAAATTGCCCACAGGGAGAGGTAATCAACACACAAGCAGCCATGCAAACCTTTGAACACGGCTGGATGTTGTGGCTTGGCGCCGAAGATGTTATTTACGTCTTTTTTAACGATAGCACGATGACCCAATTTCATGGGGATCAACTCTTGGGCAATACGGAAACAGGCGATGGCGGTGTTGTTCCCCCAGCTGGTTTTGTTGCCCCTATCCGTGGCTTTGGGCTGGTATGGCGTGGCGAAACCACAAATACGCCTGTCCCTTGGATTCAAGACAGAATTGGATGGGGCTTAACACCTGAATCTGGATTTGAAACGCTTTATCAGTATGACACAAATGGCGGATTTTACGTTCGCGATGACAACAAGCGCATCATTTACGTTTTGCCATCATTTGCAACCTGGTCTGTTTTTCAACAAGATGACGAATAAAAACAACGGTTTTGAGTCAGGGCAGACCTGTATCTGCCTTAGTCAAAAAATCAAGCAAATCAGGGCAATCAGCGTCGTCTGCGTTCTAATACTGAGGTTAGGACCTTAGGCCATCATTGCATCCCAAGCAGATTGCAATTTAGACGGAATTCGCGTGGGTTTCATTTTGACTTGGTCAAGGAAATAGCCTGTTTGTACAGATGCAGCCGACATCTCGTCACCAGCCCAAATTTCCGAACGGACTTCCCATTTAATGCGGCGCAAACTGCTTACCCACATTTTGCCCACAACCTCATCGCCAAAACGCACAGGCCACAAATAATCAATTTCGGTTCGGGTGAGGATGGGGCTAATTTTATCGGCCAACATTTCTTCAATTGAATAGGTATCCGCCAATACTTCAGTACGTAGATCTTCTAGCCAACGAATGTAAACGGCATTATGCACGATTTGAGCAAAATCGACGTCATATGTTTTTACTTTAATGGGGATGGTGATTAGAAACGGCCGTATCTCTTCCGACATAACTTACTCCTGATTAAAGAATGCAGGACAAATTATGAATTCAGAACACAAAAACGACAAACCCTCTAATGAGTCAACTGCTCATCAGAGGATTGTCAAAAGGAGATAAAATGATGTTAGTCAGCGTGAATCACATTATCCACACTTCCTCACACCTTACTCAGGACGTGCTTCCAGGGTAACGTCTACAGTAATTTGTTCACCATCACGTAAAATCGTCAAGGTAACGGTTTCACCAACGGATGTTTCTGTAACAATGTAGCCCAACAAATCATCGAACTCTTCAATCGGCTGATCATTGATTTGTGTAATGATGTCTCCACCAATTTGGGCGGGGAAACCATCAATCGTGGCTTCTTCATCACTGCCTTGCAAGCCAGCTTTCGCTGCTGGGCTATCCTCAACCACTTGGCTAACAATGACACCGCTTTGATTGATATCCAAGTCCATTGCTTCGGCAAAATTACCGGTCAATGTACCACCTGCAATACCTAACCAAGGATGGGTAACTTCCCCATTTTCGATCAACTGCGGGACAACTTGGCTGACAATGTTGGAGGGAACAACATAACCAATGCCCCCAAAGCTAGGTGTAACGCCAAAGCCGCTATTGGATTGAATCGCAGTGTTTACACCGATGACTTCACCACTCAAATTAAGCAGTGGACCACCAGAATTCCCAGGATTGATCGCCGTATCGGTTTGGATAATATGAGGGATGTTAAAGCGTGAACCATTAGGAGCGGTTGCCCCACCTGGTAACAAACGACCTAACCCAGAGATAATGCCTGTAGACATCGAGCCATCTAAACCAAATGGATTACCAATTGCCGCAACCAACTGCCCAACTTTCAAATTATCTGAATTACCCAAGGCAACAGGTTTCAAACTAACCGTGTTGGGGTCCACTTTAATAACCGCAATATCAGAAGCGGGATCTGTGCCCACAACAGTTGCTGATGTTTCTGTGCCATCTGGGAAAAATACAGTTACTTTTTCGGCACCTGCTACCACATGATTATTGGTAATGATGTGCCCAGCACTATCATAAACAAATCCAGAACCTTGTCCACCAGATGGTCCTGGTTGGAACTCTTCTGGATCACCGGGAATGCTAAAATCAAAACCCTCTGGTAATTCAAACCCTTCAGGTAGTTCAAATCCTTCGGGAAGCTCGAAACCATCTTCGCCAAACCCTTCTGGTAACTCAAAGTCCTCATGCCCTTCAGGCAATACAATTTGTGTTCCACTACCTAAAACTTGAATATTAACCACAGAAGGATTTACTTGCTCGTAAAGGTTGATATAGGTTTGCTGGGTAACAATATCATTGTTAGTAGCAACGGCCGTATTCGACGTTATTTCTGGTTCTGCCGCAACCACAACTTCAGATCCTACTGCGACCACATCTTCGGCTGCGTCCGAAACCAAACTCGATACAGTCGTTTCCGCAGATGGTCCGCACGCTGCAAGAAATAAAGCAATGATTGCGATCAGAATAAAATGTTTCACTGATAAATGTTTCAAATCCTCACCTCCAAATATAATAAAAAAACATGAGTAAATAATAGTTCATGATGAGGACTGAGTCGTAAGTTGCAGTTAACTCAACCCCCAGGCCTCATCAAGTTTAACTCAATGTTGCAATTGTCCGCTTAATTTGTAAAAAAAATGTAAACAGTTGTTAAATGGCAGATTGGAAACTGAGGACAAATGCCCAAATTTTGTGAATTACAGATTCACTATTCACAAAATCTTCACTTTACCGCAAAATTACGCCATGACTTATCGTTATCTTAAACTATTGCGTTATTTTATGGGCTTTGCCGTTCCCTTTTTCTCTATTTTAGGCATTGGCAGTTGGTCTCTCTACCTCACAGATGAATTTCCAATTGGGTTGGCCGTTGGCTTTCTCATCTTTTTTGGACTAATGGCCAGCTATGCCGCCTTTGTATTTATTGTCTCTTTTGGTTGGGTACGCCTCGACAGTGAACAAGTAACCATCAAATTAATTGGTAAACCACAAACAGTCAATTACCGTGATATTACAAAGCTAAAAACGAGTGCTTTTTTTATTACGCTCTTTACCCAAAACGGCCGTTATCGGATCGACCGCAACATTCATAACTTCCATGTTCTCCTCCGCGATCTGCAGCGTCATCTCCCTGCAATTTTAGATGAAAACGAGCGCATCGTAACCGACCCTTTGCCCCGAAAAATCAATGGCAAGATCACAAATGTCTTTATGTTTCTTGGTCTCGCTTTCCTCTTCTTTATTATGGTTTTTGGCATGGTTATGGGCTATTTAGAATCAGGCGAGTGGTTCTATCTTATCCTGACCATACTGGTCACCTTATTCTTTGGTGGGTTTGGTTTGCTTTTCCTCTACGAATCCTTATGGGTTGTCCCCAAATACATCCTTTTCGAGGCTAGCCAAATTACAATCAAATCCTATTTGGGGCAAAAACAGTACGATCCCCAAGACATCAAAGCCGTGCAAATCATCACCACCTTCAACAGCAAGCAACAACTCCCCTCATACCATCTCCGCCTCACCTTCAAAAGTGACGACAAACAAACTTTAGAAATTCGCTCAATATGGTTTGATAAACATGTGTTTCAAATCATGGATCTCATTGTGCATCATTACAATGTGGAACCCGTTTACAGCAAACAAGCAAAAGAAATTAAACACAGGCAATTTGCAAGCGGTTCCATCAATCCTTTCCCTTATTATTTTGACCGCGAAAGCCAAGTCCATGTATCAACACGAGAAGAGATCGAAGTGTGGTTACGCCAATGCAAATATATTCGCGATCATGTGCAGTTTGAGGATAACGATGTCTGGATTCACCCTGTCGATTTTGAACAGGGACGCCAGGGAGATTGTGAAGATCATGCATTGTGGGCGTGGCGCAAACTGATTCAGCTCAACTACTCTGCTGAATTTGTTGTTGGGTATGTGCAAAACCATTTTGGGGATGATGGTTATCATGCATGGGTGACGTTTGAGGAAAACGGCCGTAAATATCTTCTCGAAGCCACTGCCAAAACCAGCAAAATGATCCTTCCCCTCGAAACCCAAACAAAAAAATATCGGCCCTTATTCAGCGTCGATAAAAATTTCAAAACCTATCAGTTTTAAGTAGTAACCAAGAAATTGAGTAATCGGGAAATAGTTACCCAACTACTCAATTATCATTCTAAGCTGGTGGGGCCGTCGATTGGGTAATTGGCGGAATTGCTCTTGGCCGTTTAGGAATAGGCTTGGCAGGATGTAGTACCACATCTAACACTTGCCCCATCCGTTCCACAAACACAAAATCCATATCTTGCCGCAGCTTCTTAGGAATATTTTCCAGATCCCGTTCATTCTTCTTGGGCAAAATAAATGTCTTGATGCCTGCCCGACGCGCTGCCAGTGCTTTCTCACGTACACCGCCAACGGGCAACACACGTCCACGCAGCGTAATTTCGCCAGTCATGCTCACATCACGAAAAATCGACCGTTTGGTAAACGCAGAAATAATGGCTGAAGCTAAGGGTACACCTGCTGAAGGTCCATCTTTAGGCACAGCCCCTTCCGGCACATGGACATGAATGTCTAACGTTTCAAATAACTTGGGATCAATTCCCAACACATCGGCTCGGCTACGTGTATAGGTTAATGCCGCTTGGGCACTCTCACGCATGACATCGCCTAATTGGCCCGTCAACGTTAAATTACCCTTCCCTGGCATTAAATTCACTTCAATAAACAAAATATCGCCACCAACAGGGGTCCACGCGGCACCTGTGGCAATACCTATTTGATCCTCGTCCTGCAGCATCTCGCGAGAATAGCGTGGTGGACCAAGCAAATCTTCCACCTTACGCGCTGTTACACGACGTGGGAATTTGCGTCCTTCCGCAACCTCGCGAGCAATTTTACGGCACACATTGGCAATCTCTCGCTCTAAGTTACGCACACCAGCTTCTAAAGTGTAATTGCTGATGATCGAACGTAACGCATCTTCTTCAAACCGAATGCCTCTGTCCCCCAGCCCATGCAAGTCCAACTGCCGTTCAACTAAAAATTGACGGCAAATTTCCAACTTCTCTTCTTCAAGATAACCTGAAAATTCAATGACTTCCATTCTGTCTTGCAAAGCAGGTGGTATCGTATCGAGATAGTTAGCTGTGGTTACAAACAAAATATTGGAAAGATCAAAATCTAAATCAAGGTAATGGTCAGCAAAAGTAGAATTTTGTTCAGGATCTAATACCTCCAGCAAGGCAGAAGCAGGATCACCCCGAAAATCGTTGCCCAATTTATCAATCTCATCAAGCATAAAGAGGGGATTCCGTGTCCCTGCACGACGCATCGCTTGAATGATGCGCCCAGGCAATGCCCCAATATAAGTGCGACGATGCCCCCGAATTTCTGCTTCGTCCCGCACACCACCTAAACTGATACGGACAAATTCACGCCCTAACGAGTTGGCAATGGAACGACCAATCGAGGTTTTACCTGTTCCGGGAGGGCCAACAAAACAAAGAATTGGGCTGCGCATTTTGTCTGAAGCAATTTGCTTGACAGCTATGTATTCCAAAATACGGTTTTTAACACGCTCTAAGCCAAAATGATCTTCATCAAGCACTTGAGCGGCATGGGTTACATCTAAATTATCTTCGGACTCTTCATACCAAGGTAATGCTAAAATCCAATCAATATAGGTACGAATAATACCTACTTCAGGTGACATAGGAGGCATGGCACTCAGGCGTGCAATCTCTTTATCTACTGTTGCTCGTGCTTCTTCTGGCAATTTTTTACTTGCGGCCGTTTCACGCAGCTCACTCAACTCTTGAGAAAAGAAATCCCCTTCGCCCAATTCACCTTGGATAACGCGCATCTGTTCGCGCAAGAAATGTTCTCGTTGCGAAGAAGCCATCTCTTGTTGTACGCGGGAATGAATTTGGTCTTCCAATTCAAGTACATCGAGCTCTTTAGCGAGGACAATACTTACTTTTTGCAAACGCACGCCAGGATCTAATGTCTCTAATATTTCTTGCCTTTCTTTAACAGAAATGTTGAGTGTAGAGGCAACAAAGTCTGCCAACCAACCGGGGTCGTCGATGTTGATGGCAAAGGTATAGGCATCTTCTGGCATATTACGGCTGAGTTCAACCGTCTTTTCAAATAGGGTGATAACCGCGCGCATCAATGCTTCTGTGTTGCGATCCCAGTCGAGGGGTTCTGTAACAGGACGAGCACGGACCCGAATATAAGGATCCCATTGGGTAAACTCTACAATTTCGACACGACGTTTGCCTTGGGCCAAGACACTTGTGCTTTCATCGGGCATGCGTAAGGCTTTGCCCACAGTTACTTCCGTTCCTAAAGCATAAAGGTCACTTGCACTTGGCTCAAGGACGTCGCTATCTTTTTGTGCAGCGACAATGAGGTTTTCGTTATTATCGATAGCGGCTTTTACTGCGGCCAATGAACGTTCACGCCCTACGAATAAGGGCATGACCATTTGCGGGAAGAGAACGATATCACGCAATGGTAAGAACGCACATTCAATGTACCCATCCTCGTCCAACTTCTCTTCTCGCTCAGGGAAGAGTTTATCTTCTAAGCCAGGCATAGCATCTAAAAAATCGGGGTATTGACCGATGTCATAATCTTCTTCGTTCTTCATAATTTGATTGGAATTTAGTGAAAACATAAAAGTTCTTTAACGTGCTAATAAGCAATTTCTGCGTTTTCACTTCGTCATTCATTGTCTTTCTGAATGACAATCATCCAGTTTCCTTTACATTTTTACAATGTGACAGGTCTAACATGTATTATCTACCAGTATATCCTAATTGCGTTTTCTATGTTGGATTAAGTAACAATTGTCATTTAATTTAAGGTTTAAGAAGGTCATACAGAAAATGTTATTAAGCATGCAACCCACCTAACGTTTCGCCACACAATTAGAACTTATTTTCTAATAGTTGAAATTGTAATCGTTCCCACTGATTTAGCAACTCACCAACAACAATAAGGGAACCTGTGACACAAATGAGATCACCGGTTACGGCCGTTTCCCAAGCCAAGGTCAATGCAGAAGCCATATCAGGGGTTGTTATCGCCTCTTTTCCTAGTTTGGCACAAATTTCTGAAATCAATTCTGGCGATGCAGAACGAGGATTTTGTGCTGTTGTGGTAATAATTCCTGTTGCCATAGGCAGTAAATGATGCAGCATGCCCTCAATATCTTTATCTTTAGGCGCACCCATGATAAGCCAGAGATTTTTATATTGGTAATTTGCACGTAATGCTTCGCTAAGTTTTTGTGCCGAATCTGGATTATGCGCGCCATCAACAAGTAAAGTAGGTGTTTGTTCATCTCCTTGATGAATGATTTGTAAACGGCCGTTCCATTGTATGTTTGCTAATCCAGCTTGGATAGAGGCCAGCGTCAACTGAGGCAAGGATAATCGTACTTGATCTAAAGCAGCAAGCGCTACAGCTCCATTCTGCAATTGATGCTCTCCCACCAAATTCAACTTAAATGTTGTATTTGTGGCAATAAAATCTGGGGAAGGCGATTGGGTAATAATGAGCTCTTGGGAACGGCCGTTCTCTTTTTTGCCAGCACTGTATTGCCAATTCTGCCCCACAATCGAAATTGGGGCTTCCCGCTGCACACTGATCTCTTGTAACTGCTGCATCGCCTCCGGTGGTTGATTGGCAGAAATAACGGGCACACCTTCTTTGATAATCCCGCCTTTTTCATAAGCAATATCTGTCAGGGTATCGCCTAAAAATTTGGTATGATCAAGACTTAAGCTGGTAATGACTGAGATGAGGGGGGTAATCACATTCGTCGAATCCAGTCGTCCCCCCAATCCTACTTCAATGACAGCCACGTCAACCTTTTCTTGAGCAAAATGAAGAAAGGCAATTGCCGTTAAAATTTCAAACCAGGTGACTCCAGGGTAATTCGGTTCCACCTCCTTGATTTGGGTAACAATTTGTACAAATTGATCTTCCGAAATACGGCCGTCTGGATCTTGTGGCGTTAAAATGCGGATTCGTTCGCGGATGTTCTGCAAGTGTGGCGAGGTAAACAACCCAACGCGATACCCTGCCTCACGTAAACAAGAAGCGCACATGGCGGCAACAGAGCCCTTCCCTTTTGTACCAGCAATATGAATCGTTGGATATTGCGCATAAGGTGCGTCCAATCCATCCATAAATCGTTTGGGGCGTGATGAATCCAATTTGGCCGACATGTGTCGATCTTGTGGCTCTTTCTCGAAATTAATAAAACCATATAAATAATCTATGGCGGTTTCAAAAGCATCACTTTGTATATTTATTTCAGCTTCCTGCATTACCAGCATTATTCACCTCAATTAAGCATTTATCGAATATGATCACGTTGAATATCATCATGTTTTGCAAATATCGAATGCATATTAAGAGGGGATTGTATCCAATTCCTACATACAATTAAAGGACGTTGACAAGCTTTTTTAGGCTGGTTACACTTCGGCACGTTTTTGGGCAAGAGATTGGAGACTTTATCATGCAAATTGTATCTGTTTTACATAGTGGCTTTACCAATATGGTTACACTCTATTTTTTGGTGTTAGGCGTTTGGGGTTTATATCGTGCCATTCGCGGACAAGATGTTGCGGGAAATTACTTGGGCTCACTTGTGCTGGGGCAGGGATTACTGGTTGTACAAATTATTATTGGGGGAATTTTGTATTTTAACGGCCGTTCTGCGGGCATGAGCCGCCCTGATGTTCACTTTTTGTACGGCGCGTTCGTGCTTATCTTCCTTCCCTTTATTTACGCGGTTGCTTTACGTGGCGATGACTCCAATCGGGGCATGTGGGTCTGGTCCTTTGTTTGCTTGTTCATGTTCTTCTTGTCCTATCGCTTCTTTGTAACAGCAATATAAAATCCAGTGCGTATTGCGTAATTCTTGCAAAGGTACGCAATACGCACGAAAAAACTGCAGGGCATTTTAGTACTGACGATGAAATAACATGCAGAATTCCCGTTCCTTATTCTCCATTTAACGTCACGGGCAAATAAGTGGTTAAACCTTGATATGTCATGGAGATGCTCCTCAACGCAATCTGGTCATCACAAGTATCATTGAGGTCAGTTCCGTACCGCCATAACGTAAACGTGACAATATCACCGGGATATGCCGGAAATCCATCTAAAGCTTTGAATGTTATTGGTAGCGCTTGTATCGAAGAATTTTGTACCTGAACAATGTGCTGATAATTTGTAGAAGTACTACCGTCCCAATATGGGTCAAATAAAGCCACTAAATGATCTGGTCCATACCCGACAAGCTCAGTGTTTAAGACAATAAAACAAGGAAACGAATTGGCAAAGTAAGCTGACCAAAGTAAGCGCACTTCAAAATCACCACCTGTATCAAAATCAGGAGGGATTGTAAAATTAACAATCGTTACTGAACTGTCTGCTGGTGGAAACAAGACATAAGGTGCGATGCCTGGAATTCCTCCCGTATCGCCCTGATGGGTAGCGCCACTACGAACAGTTGCTGCCCCAATATCAAAATCAATAAATCTAGGGATTAATCCAGGTTGTATGCCCCCTGCTTCACTCGCAGCAACAGCAGCAGGAGCTTGCTCCGAACCGATCAATTTATCAGCCAAAAATACACAGGCTAACAAGATAAGAAGTAACAAATAACGATCAACCAAACGCTTTTTCATTTTTCACCTCGATAACTAATTGCACTGTTTCGTCTTGGAAACGAGGCCTGAGCTTGCCGAAGGCTGGCTTGAACGTTGAACAAACGCCGCTTTGGCTTCGACAGGCTCAGCCACTGCTAGTAGCAAAATTTTTAAAACAGTGTGTTAATATCTAATTA
>JBNKHS010000101.1:0-11711 GCA_050290485.1 Promineifilaceae bacterium (SeqCode)
GACCTGCTGTTGATTTGCCACAACCACTCTCACCAACAAGCCCTAACGTTTCTCCCTGACGAATATTAAAGGTTATTCCATCTACAGCTTTAATATCTCCGACATGACGTCGAAGAACCCCGCGCCGAATAGGAAAATATTTCTTAAGGTTGGTAACTTTGACAAGAACTTCTTTTTCTGTTTTTTCTGCTATAGCTTGCTCTTTCTTCGTTTCTTCAATGGTGGTCATGCGTTGGCTCCTTCTAATTGAACTTCTTCTATTACGCCATTTCGTAAGTCTTCACTACGCCAACATGCAGAGAAGTGTTGTGGAGCAACAGGGCTTAATGGGGGTAATTCTTGCCAACAACGATCGATTGCATAGCGACATCGAGGTGCAAATGTGCAATGATCTGGGTCTTGTAATAAGTCGGGGGGATTACCATGAATCGGTGTTAAACGTTTTTTGTCTCCCGATTCAAGGTCTGGCAATGATTCTAATAATCCTTTTGTGTAAGGGTGACTTGTCTTTTTGTAGAGATCACGGACAGGTGCCATTTCAATAATAAAGCCGCCATACATCACAGCTACTTTATCTACGAGGTTAGCAACAACACCCAAATCATGGGTGATCCAAATGATGGCCATTCCAATTTGTTCTTTTAGTTTGTTGACAAGGTCTGTGATTTGGGCCTGGATAGTTACGTCTAAAGCTGTTGTCGGTTCATCAGCAATCAAGACAGAGGGATTACAAGAAAGTCCCATAGCAATACCAATTCTCTGCCGTTGTCCACCCGAGAATTGGTGTGGATAATCATCTAATCGATCTTCTGCATTACCAATACCTACAAGTTGCAAAAGTTCAGCTGCACGAGCACGAGCTTGCTCCTTGGACATGCCGAGATGAAGTTCTAAGGCTTCCGTCATTTGCATGCCAATCGTAAGAACTGGGTTTAACGAGGTCATTGGGTCTTGAAAAATCATTGCGATCTCTCGCCCACGAACGTTATACAGTTCTACTTCACTGAGCTGCATCAGATCACGGCCGTTTAGAATAACTTCACCTTGTTCAATACGACCGGGAGGGATCGGTATTAACTTCATCAAAGAAAGAACGCCAACAGATTTTCCGGAGCCACTTTCTCCAACGATTGCCATAGATTCGCCTTCATCCAAGGTATACGAGATACCATTTACGGCGTAGACGATTCCGTCTTCTGTATAAAAACGGGTGACGAGGTCACGAACTTCGAGTATATGAGCCATGGTTTTATTTGTCATGTAAAAATTCTTAATGAACGGTTCAGTGTTCTAATAATGTCAATTTAGTGGCAATAGCAGGATTTGCCACGAACAGTTTATCACAATAAGGTGCACTTGACGAACATTTGTTACCTAAAAAAGCAAATAAGATTTTATTTTGACAGGTAACCGATGTTGGCAATGCTGAATAACAGGGTGATTTTGTATTAAATTTTGTTATACAAAGGTTTTCTTCCTTCAAAACAGAGTTTACACGATGTTTGATATTGAGCAATATTAATGATTATGTGTTGCAAAAGCGTAAAATAGATATCCTTGAGCAATTTTTTTGGTAGGTATTGTATGCAAACAAAGAAACTTATGGGTTGTATCCCCATCCTATTTTTGTGTCTATTTTTAACAATTATCGCTATTTTTGTAGGTGGGAATCTTTTAGGGCGAGCCCAGGAACCGGATTTTATTCGGGTACGTCTTAACGCACCTGAACAAGTGTCCCTTGATGAGCCATTTAAAATTCAAGTCATGGTTCAAAATGTTGCCCCAGAAGAGATTCTGCTACATAGTATTGATGTTTCTGATCTTTATATCGATTCAGTTGATTTAGTTGCTATATCTCCTGATCCGGTAAAAGAGCAGCATATCCCAATTGTCAATTTTACAAGTTATGAATTTAACCAAGCGATTCCATCTGGGGGAACACAAATTGTTACATTCGATTTTATCGGCAAAGAAAACGGCCGTTTCTCGGGTGAATTTGATGTCTGTGTGGAGGCGAGTATCCTTTGTAAGTTAGAAATTATCGAAACCAACATTGGACAATAAATCAATTCTCGCCAAGGTAGTCATCATTTCTCAAGGAAGTTTACTTATTGAAAAATGATGACTGCCCTTTGTTTCATCATATCTTTAACGGCTACCCCGCAAACGTGGATCCAAAATATCTCGTAACGCATCCCCAATTAAATTCCAACCTAAACCATATAGCAACAAGGCCATACCAGGGAAGAACACAATATACCAATGGGTATCCAGCGTTAAAATCCAATCACGAGCAAAACTAACAATTTGCCCCCAATCTGCATAACCCGGTTCAACACCAACACCCAAAAAGCTTAAAGCAGCAAAAGCGAGCACAATTCCACCCATATTTAATGAAAGCATCACAATTGTTGGGAAAATTGCATTGGGCAATACATGACGAGAAATAATATGCGTGTCTTTAGCTCCGCTCGCTCTAGATGCAAGCACGTAGTCCCGTTCTTTGTTGGTTAAAATATCGCCACGCAACAACCGAGCGTACCCCATCCATCCGAAAACAACGAGGGCAATGACCGCAGGCCACACACTCCTCCCAAAAATGGGCACTAAAATGGAAGAGAGAACCAGTACAGCAACCAATCCAGGAAAGACAATGAAAACCTCTACAATCCGCATCAGGACTTCATCAACCCAACCGCCATAAAAACCAGCGATAGAGCCAACCAATATGCCAATAAATGCAGAAGCAATCACCACAAATGTTCCGGAAACAAGTGCTGTACGCGATCCCCACACAATAGCATACCAGATATCGTATTGCCCACTGGTTGTTCCCATCAAATGGACCCACTTATCTTGACCAGTTAAAATAGGATACCAAAAGGGTATTTTATCTGGCGCATTCCGTTCCCAAACAGTTCCCGGCGGAACAGGTTCTGGCTTAAAACCATCACGTGGAATCGAGTAGGGATCATTTGATGTCGCCGCTGGTGGGGCGAGAACTGGTGCAAATACGGCCGTAAAAATAAAACCAAGTACAACAATCAGCCCAATCACAGAAAGCGGGTTCGTGAGCATCCCTCGAATCAAATGCGCCCATTCAGGACCAAACATCCTCTCTAACCGATCTTGACTTTGCAAAGGAGTCGGTTGTTCATCAAAACCATCAAGTCCAGCTACAGTCGTCATCATATACCTCAAGACATCCGAATTCGTGGATCAATCACCACATACAGCACATCTACAACTAGATATGCACCGACAAATAACACTCCATTAAATAGAGCAAAACCAAGCATCGTTAACACATCCAACTGTGTCGCGGCCGCCGCAGCCATTGCCCCAAGTCCCGGATAATTAAAGATAACCTCAACCACCACTACGCCATTCATCAAGCCAGCTAAAGTCGCACCTGCAATTGTAATGACAGGAATCAACGCATTTCGTCGAATATGACGATTCACTACAGTACGCTCATGCAACCCTTTTGCCCGTGCTGTACGTACATAATCCTGGCGCATCGCTTCCAACATCGAAGAACGTGTCACCCGCAGTAATAGTGCCCACTGCACAACAGCCAACGTAATCACAGGTAGAATCAAATGCTTCAGCGCATCAATAAATATGTCAAACCGCAAATTCAACAACGCATCCACAGTCATCATACCTGTATACGTCGTGAAACCCGCACGTCCAACTTCCAGTGCATATTGCGTTGAGAGCCGTCCCGGTTCAAACCATCCCAATCGTGCATAAAAAATAAGCAATAAGAGCAATCCAAACACAAATGTCGGGAACGACCATCCAATAGTCGCAAAAACACGCATCACCTGATCTGGCAATTTATTGTGATTCAACGCCGCCTTAATCCCAAACCAAATACCACCACCAATAATAGGAATCATCGACCATACTGCCAGTTCTAGCGTTGCTGGAAAACGGCGTTTTAACATATCGGCAACAGGTTCACGACCAGTACGTGAAAACCCAAGGTCACCACGCAAAATGCCACCAACCATTTCACCAGTTTCTGGATCTTCCGTCCCCACCATCCACTTCCAATATTGCACATGAATCGGTTCATCTAATCCATAACGACGAATAATAGCTTCAACCTGCGCTTCCGTTTTTGGGATCGTCCGCACATATAAAGCAGAGCGTTCAACTGGCCCCAATATTTGCAACATACCAAAGATTAATAAAGTTACACCGAACAAAATCAATGGCATGATTAGCAATCGACGAATGATGTAAGCAGTCATTATGTTCTCCTTACAAAAGTTGCCAGCTATCTTGGCTAGATAACTGGCAACTTCTCTATCTTTGCAAATTAGTAATCACAATAATTTCTAATTAGCAAAACAAACTTTATTGAGAGCCACCATCCAAATTCATGGAGTAGTAGTAAGTACCGGGCAAAATTGGATTGTAGAACCAATCACCAATCCAACGTTGTTCATAGCGTGCACCTAAAACTTGCGCTAACGTAATTTGTGGAGTCTCTTCATGATGTAATTTTTGCAATTCAAAGTAGATAGCTTCACGTTCTGCGGGGTCAGCAGTAGCAACACCTGCATTCACGTATTCATTGAATTGATCCAATACTTCTTGTGGTAAACGTTGACGGAATGCATATGTACCAACCAAGAAGGGTACAACCCAGTTATGTGGATCATGAATATCTTCTTGCCAACCACTGATTGCCATTGGGATTTGAGAGGCACGTGTTGCACGTAAGAAGGTTGGCCAAGGTAAACCAACTAATTCAATTTGGTAATTAGGGTTAATTGATGACAAACTAGCTTGCAAAATCTCACCAGCTGTTTGACGGGCCACACTACCAGTGTTGTATGCAATCTGGAAACGGAAGCCGGTGTCTGGCAAAACACCACCCCAAGCTTGTGCTAATTCAGCTTCACATGCTTCAAGATCAAATTCATACATTTCACCATCTTCATTGTAGCCAAGCATATCTTTGATGATTGGCCCATTATTACGAACACCTTCACCATTCAATGCTTCTTGAATGTAGATATCGTAATCAAAGCAATAGTTCATTGCGCGACGAACATGGATATCTGAGAAGAAGTCTGTAGGAATACCATTACCGTCTAATTCACCGCTTCCAATAAATGGAGACTCAGCAGGAATATCATAGGTCATGAAAATGTCGGTACGATTTGGATTCGGCATATTGCTCCATTTACGGAGGATACCATTGGGATTTTCTTCATTCGGTGTACATTCAAGGGTTGCAGCATCGCAAAATTCCCCAACCAAATCATCTGCCTGTGGGCGGTTTGCTACAGGAACAGTAACAACCTCGGCATCACCAGCTTGTAAGGTTGCAAAACGTGTACCCCATTCTGGAACAATATCAACAACAACCGTTTGGATATCTGCTATACCAGATGGTCCGCCTTCCCATACAGGTTGATCATCACCACGCCAATAGTTTGGATTGGCAATATAGACCCAGCCTTGACCAGGTGTCCAACTTTCAAGCATATATGGACCTGTACCATTAATAATGGTGCTCAATTCTGAGTTTTCTGAGCCTGGAGCATAATGATCTTGCCATGTTTCACAGCTACCATCCCATGCACCATTTTCAACAGCCCATTCCATATCCATAATGCTACCCCAAGATTGGGCAATGGTAGCTAAGAATGGTCCCCAAGATTGAGCGAGGTTAAATGTTACGGTTCCTGCTTCATCATCAGCAACAATCGCAGCTTTTACATTTTCACAAACAGCCACCAAATCTTCAGCAGATGCAGTTGCTAATAGTGCATCAATATCACCAGCTAAATTACATTCAGGATCAATACCTTCTGTGATGTCATAGCAAGTGTTGTAGCCTAAGATTGGTTCAATAAGCAACCATTGTGGCCCATCTGGATCAGATTGGAGCAAACCACGTTGGAAAGTATAGGCAACATCATGTGGCTCTAACGTCCCACCTTCATGGAAGGTAACCCCTTCCCGAATTGGGAAAGTATAGGTAGCACCATCTTCTGAAATAAGGCCATTATCAATTGATGGCACTTCTGTTGACAAAGCTGGTACATATTGTGTTGGATCAGCACCTTGGTAGAAAACCAATGGCTCCATTACATTCATAATAATCCCACCACTAGCTGTGTCATATGCCAGATTGGGATCAAGTGTGTCGGCATCACCAATGGTTAAATTACGATAGGTTGTTGGATCTGGGGCAGTAAAAGAAGCCATCTCTTCGTCAGACGCAGCTTCTACCTCAACAGTCTCGACTACTGTTTCGGTAACAACACGGGTAACCTCGACAGGTTGGCCTTCGACTTCTATGGTTTCTGTAACTGTTTCAGTAACAACTCGGGTTACTTCGACGGTTTGTGGTTGACAGGCAACCAAAAGTAAGGCTAATGCGGCAACAAGCACCACAAAGAAGCCCAAGCGCTTTGTGCTTTTCATTTTTAATTCTTCCTCCGAATTATGTTTGTAATTCACATGCAATGATTCAGGGGCGTTTTCCCTGTGTGAACTACTTATGGATTTATGAGTTTTGTGAAAGCGGTAAAGTTTTTGAAATAACAAAAGGCGACTTCTGCGCTTTCACTCAAGTAACCAGCGTTTTTGCATCCATTTATTTTGAGAAACTTTCTGCCGATTACATTAATGCGACCTAGTCTATATTAAGTCATCACCTCCTTGAATTTTTGATTTGATTACAAGGATCAACATAAACTACTTCCATTCATAAGCAGTCTATAAAATGGGCACATTTCATTGTCGATAATTGTCATGTATCAAATTTTTGGGAATCAGTTTTAGAATGTTGATGTAATCTTCCATGTTTTTCTAAAAGTGCTTCATATGTTTGACAGAAAGGGCTGTTTCTGTCATTTATGGATTATTTTAGTGTTATAATAGTGAAATTAAAGTGTAATTTTGGTGACATTTTAACATGTTGGAGATTTTTTGCAAGTCCTAATTCAATATTTGGCTCACCATAAAGAAAAATAGCCCCAAGCGCTTGTCAGCACTTGGGGCTATCTGAAAAACTTTTATTTTATTTTTGTGTCTACACCAATTTGGTTTTATGGTGCGCCATCAATATTCATCAGCATCTCGGCGCTGTAAAATAATGAAATACACAATAACGGCTAAACTAGCCACAGTTAATAACAGGACACACATTAACAATAAAACCAGTACCATCTAAATACCCTCGTTATGGTTGAATTTCAACAACAACACCTTCTTCTGCCCAAGGAAAAAGGGTGGCTGCATTTTCGTTGCTTAATAGTATACAACCATAAGTCACTGGCGTGCCCAAATTTTGGGTCCAAAGTAGGTTGGCTCCATCGCGTGTGGGGAACCCGTGAAAGCCGTTCATAAAATCGGATGTAGGAACAGGCCTGTAAATCCCCATAAAGTTAGGCATCCACAAATTCCAGTTGGCTGCATAGGCGTTTTCAACATGGGTTTGTATTTGAAAAACACCAGGGGCGGTAGGACTAGATGCAATCCCTGTACTGACTGGCCAATCCCAGATAAGTTGACCATTTTCGTACACCCAGGTACGTTGCTGCGCAATGCTAATGACGATACGTTTATTTTGGATAATTGGAAATGGTAACAAATCATCTGGGGAAGGAATGGTAATTGCTTGCCCAACACTGAGTGTGGTTACATTGGGATTTGCTTGTTGTAACCATGGATAGGGAATACCGTAATCGTATCCGATTGAGGCAAAACTTTCGCCAGATTGAATGATATGTTCGGTGGGGTGGTGATAAATACGTAAAGTAATTTGATTTTGTTCGTTATTGATAGCTTGGGTTAATTCTTGAGCTGCTTCTTCTGTCTTTATATAACGGCCGTTTCCCAATAACCCAGTTTGATCGGCAAAGTAAATGGTGGCCAGCTGTTCATCGAGCACCCATTCAGATGGCAAAAATGAGCCAGCGGTTGGTTGAAAAGAGAGCCATTTTCCCCAAATATCGGGGGTTAATTCCCAATTGATGGTTTCATTGCGAACTGGATCATATCCATCGACAGTGAATGTAGTCACGAGCAAACGATTGGCCTGGGCAACCAGATCGGTCACGTCGATTATGGCAGGTTGGATGGGTTGGATGTATAAGGGCAAACGGCCGTTTTGCGGTAATCGTTCTAATGTTTGCCATTGTGCCAAAGTGGTCTCCACATCCAATGAACGTCCCATCGCAGCCGGCATAGCCACAGCAGCACCGTTCTCAACTTGAATATGCGCGTCTACAGCAGGTTGATCTAATTGTTGTTTTAAGGTATTTAAAGTGTTTCGTGCTTTGCCGCCATCCATTTGCACAACGGGATGAATTGCAGTTGATTGCGTTTGTGCCAGTTGTCGCCAACTCGTTGCTGTTCGTCCAAATTGATATGCTTCAGCAACCGTTTGATTAACATCGAGCGACACACCAACTTCTTGCGGGCCAATATGCCATTCTTCGGTGCCCGCATATAAGGTAACACTTTGCTGAGACCACGCATTTTCTAAAACAGATGCCGCTTCATGACGAGAAACGCCGCCCACGTCTATTTGCATGACATGGACGCCGGGGAATATCCAGTCATTTAAGTAAGCAAAGCCAAGCACACCCAATACGGCCGTTATCATCACCAGCAACATCCAAATGACAGTTGCCAACAACAACCAACGTGGTTTCCGTTTTTTTTGTGGAACAGGAAAACGCAGCGTTACTTCGTCGTTTCCACCCACATGTTCAATATAGCTTGGACGTAAATAAGGTTCCGTTTTCATTTCCTGCATTTGCATGACAGCCTCACAAAATCATCTTTTTGCCATGCAAGCAGTATAAAACGAATGTGTCAACGCTTACCCGACGGAAATGCGATTGTAACCCTGCTAATAACCGATAAGCGAATGAGGGAAATAAAGAGGTGATGCAAGAGGATGGGCTGGACTTAATTCAATAAGACCCAATCTTGTCCATTTAATTTGAAATCAAGCGTGATCAGTGTTTGTGAATTTGGTTTTGTCGCCTGTACCAAAGCACGATCGCCATCCAAAGTGATTTGTTGCACTTCAAACCCTTCACGTGTGGCTGTACGCACCACATTTTGGTAATTGATACCAATCGGATCAACAAATACACCATTGTTATCTAACGTGCGCGTAATGCTGTCTAACAAAACATTGGCACGATGATAATCTCCAACACGTAACGCTTTATCAGCTGAGATAAGCATCGTTTCTAAAATGATGTTTATCTCGTCCTCGGGATGGCGGCTTAGGTCTGCTGCATTACCTACATCTTGTAAATCTTTGGGATATGGTAACCATGCGGTCAAGAAGTAAGCGGTAGGATCATGCAGTTGTTGATAGCGACGCATGGTGTTGTAGTAACGAATTGACGTTTGCAAATCCACTACGGCCATATCTGGGACGGTTTGTGTGGCAATTAAATTCAGCCAATCCCGCTCTGCCTGTGCCAATGTCACACCAAAATATTGTTGCATCTTGCGATCAACAACCGCTGACAGCGGTGATGAGTCTTCTGCTTTCACATCTGCATAAAAATAGCGGAATGTCGGCCAACCGTACGTTTGAATGAGATAGTTAACAAAGCCTGCTGCTTCTAAATAGCCAATTTCATGTTGCACAGGATAGAAGTTATCAATTAAGGTGGCCAACGGAATATATTCATCAATGGCAACCAATGCAGCGGCACGTTCATTGATATTTTCTGGCTTGTAATGTCCTCCGCTTGACCAAACTGCTAATCCTTCAGCTAAAAAAGTAATTCGATCCGGCGCAAATTGGCGATCAAGAACATGTGCTGCTTCATGGGCGGTCACCTCATAAAAGCCCTGGCTCGCATATTGGCGATCGGAGTAAGAGATAACGATATCATTGCCGGCATATCCACCTTGCCCAATAACGCGATCAATCAAATAGATGTCCAGCTTCTCTTCAATTTCAACATCCAACGCATCGACACTTTGGGATACGGCCGTTTCAATTTCAGTCAATAGATCACTTAAATCACGATACGCAGCCGTGCCACTAACCACATGGACTAGACAACATGCCGTTTCCGCGGTAACCCATGTCGCATTTCTTTCATTAGGCTCAAGCAACAAAGGATCATAGACAATGACTGGAATAGCCACTTGATTATTGTCTCGATTTTCATCTCCAGCTTGCAATAGATCATGACGATCTAAAATGATATGCACCAAATGCTCGCCCTTTTGATTGGTTGTATCCCAAGACCATTCAAATAAACCAACAGCGTCACCGGCTAAGTTCGTACGACTTAGCGTCCCTTCATCAATATCCTGGTAATCAACCAAAATATGGACAGTGACATCTTCTGGTTTGATGTTGTCAGGCACATGCGCCAAAATCTGGAACGTTGCTTGATCGCCTGCATACAAGGCAGGCACAGGATAGATATGTACATTTTCGGCAATAAGTGACAAATCGGGGGGAACGGGCGATGGGGTGAGTGTTGGTAATGGTGTTGGAGGATCAGTTGGTGCGGGGGTGTCCGTACTGACGGGAAGTGGTTCGGGGGAAGTATTGATGTTAGCAGATACGGCCGTATCTACCTCTGTTGCATCCACCTCTGGAGGATCATCATTCCCCATACTACAGCCAAACAACAAAAATGTGAATAAAAATAAAATCAATAATCGTTTAAGCATTGCACCATACTGCAACAGCTTTTGTACGTTAATAAGTGCTATATCTATCACGCAAAAAACTGTTGAATTATTTCGCAAGTTTACATAACAGGGATCCCTGAGGTTCATATGCGAAATAATACATTAAAGAATTTCTACCAATACACAAGTCTATTGGTCTACATTGACAACTTCTGTATTGTAGCGACGATGTTTGTTCAATGTCTGCTAACTAAACTACTTTTAGAAACCTTTAAGCCTATAACTACCGTACTGGCAACGTAGAAATCAAAATGGACACGGCAAAATGTTGTATACGAAACAAGCAATCCCACACACTACACTTAACATTTTAGAATGATTCGAAAAGAAATGGCACAGGTAAAAGGTACTTCAACTACAAATTTCCCCGGCACATTTGAAGTGCCGGGGAAGGTATCCTATTTAAACAAATTACGGAAAAATTGCAGCAATACTTCCCAAAAAGAAGGCTTCTTCGTTGGCGGTGGTGGCAGAGCAGGCTCATCTGGTGGTTCTGTTGCCACAGGAGGTTCTGACGGTATAGGATCTTCGATAGGCTCATCAGGTGGTTCGCTAGGTATTGGCTCTGCTGGTGGTTCTGGTTCAACGGGAGCTTCGGGTGGCAGTTGTGCCGGAAAAACAACTTCAAGATGATCTAACACAGAAACAATATCGTTCGCCAAGGCAAACTCTGGTGCATTGCCAACCTCGCCTGCAAAATGCAAACCAACGGCTTTACCACTCTGTTCATCAACCCAAATCGAGCCTGAATCACCACCCAAGCTAACTTCTCCAGGAGGAGATCCTGGACGCGGGACCACACGCATTACAGAACGCAGTTCACGCACACCCATAGCACGGTAATTTAAAGAGGTAATCATCATGACCCCATCGATAAACCCCTCGGTATATCCTGTCGTACGGCCGCTTTTCCAGACAAACATGCCCAAACGAGGCGTCGTCACATCTTCAATTGGTTTATCCTCCAACGTTTTCGCCACAATAGGGCGTGTCTC
>JBNKHS010000102.1:0-11621 GCA_050290485.1 Promineifilaceae bacterium (SeqCode)
GTGATTAAGTAGTTGTCTGTAAACAGGAACGCACCTTATGAATCAACTATGGCAATCTTTCATCCCTCGTCATGTTGTTGCCGATTTTCAAAACTTCCCCCAACGCTCTCCATTAGGTCGTGAACAGCGCTTTTCTGCTGTAGTTCTCTTTGCTGACGTCTCTGGGTTTACCAATATTAGCGAAGCACTTGGGCAAAACGGCCGTCAAGGGACAGAAGAATTAACCACAATTCTAAACAGCTACTTCACACCAATGATCGATCTTGTGCAAGATTTTGGTGGTATTGTTGGCAAATTTGGTGGAGATGCAATGACTGTTTTCTTCCCTTACACGCCACAAACCAAACGAGCCACCGTACGCCGTGCCATCCAATGTGCATTGGATATGCAAGCTAAAATGGAATCGTATCAAGCAATACCAACAACTGTTGGTACATTTGGTCTTGCCATGAAAGCTGGCTTAGCTGTTGGTCCATTGTTCTGTACCACAATTGGTGATGATAAAAGTCGGCTTGAATATATTATTGCGGGGTCAGTTTTGGATGTGAGTGCAGATGCGGAACATCATGCTAGTCGGGGCGAAGTTGTCATTACTAACGATCTGCTCCCCCTTACTGGAAAAGTGATCATTGACGAAACCCGTGGAAAATTCACTTGCATTAACACCCTGCGCCGACGAGCCAAATCAAAACCTCTTTCTTCCTCTTTCCAATTGAATAAAATTGATTCTCCCTACATACCACTTTATATCCATCCAAGTATCGCCAAACGTCTACAACAGAACCAAGTTGGGTTTATTAACGAGCACCGTCCTGTCACCATCTTGTTTGCTCGTTTTTCTAGTTTTGATTATGACCATGATCCGAAAGTGGGCGAACAATTGCAACGCTATCTCTCTCAAGTCTTGAATACCGCCCAAAAATATGATGGGTATCTAAACAAGGTAGATATGGGAGATAAAGGAAGCAAATATATTATTCTGTTTGGCACCCCAATAGGGCATGAAAACGATGAGGAACGAGCAGTACGTTGTGCATTAGAATTACAAGATATTCGCGGACCACGTGTCCAAATTGGAATTAACTCAGGGTTTGTTTATTGTGGTCTTGTTGGTTCGCCAAAACGGCAAGAGTACACAGTAATGGGAGATGCCGTCAACATGGCCGCCCGTCTCATGCAAGCCGCGACGCCTGGCCAAATTATCACATCTGAAACCACATGGGATTTTGTAAAAGAATTCTTTGTGACCACGCAGTTACCACCAATGCGCTTTAAGGGTAAGTTAGATGAATACAATGTGTTTGCTGTTGAACATGAAAAACAACAAGGTTCAATTTCGCAACAAAATTTAAAATATGATTTGCCCATGGTAGGGCGCAAGAAAGAGTTGCAACAAGTTCAAAAGCTATTTCATGCTGCACAGCAAGGACACGGACAAGTTGTTGGAATATCTGCCGAAGCAGGTGTTGGCAAATCGCGGTTTGCTTACGAACTTGTTCGTTTGACAGAGGAGCAAAATTTCAGGATCTATAGTGGGGCAGCACAATCTTACGGCACAACAACTCCGTATCTCATTTGGCGATCGATTTGGCAACAGTTTTTTGGAATCCTCAATTTACTATCACCAACGAGCCAAATCCAGCATCTGTCGAATATCCCGATAAGGATTGCCCCTTATTTAAATGATCGGCTTCCTTTGCTGGGGCCATTATTAAACCTGGACATTCCAGAAAACAAGCTGTCCCTATCTGTAGAACCGCAAATGCGCGTTGATCTGCTAAAATCGCTCTTACTAGACTGTATCCAATACCAATCAAATCAGCATCCTATCCTGTTCATTTTAGAAGATTGCCATTGGATAGATGACCTTTCCCACGAGTTGCTCGCATTTATTGGGCACAACATTGCTGATTTACCTGCTGTACTTCTTTTACTCTATCGCCCATCTGCAAAAGAAACAGATCCTTTGCGATGGTCTAGCTCTATTGATCCTGTAACCAAGATCGAACTCAATGAATTAACTGTTGCTGAAGCAGAAGAGTTGGCCCAACTAAAATTACAAAGTTTATGGTCAACATCCTCAACCCCAGACCCAGCCATATTGCAAAATATTATTGAAAAAGCACAGGGGAACCCTTTCTATTTAGAAGAAATGGTAAATTATCTCCATGATCGACAAGTTTCTTTGAATGATCCATCAATTTTAAGCCAATTGGAAATACCAGATAGTTTACAAAACCTAATTATTAGCCGTATTGATCAACTGCCAGAAGTAACAAAAATAACACTTAAAGTGGCCAGTATTATCGGACGAATCTTTGCTGCAAATTGGATCTGGGGCAGTTATGCTCAAGTAGGAACGGCTAAAGAAGTCAAAAAACATTTGGATGATCTACAGCGCCTTGATTTAACTCCTCTTTATCATCGAGGAAAGGAAAAAAGAGAATATATCTTTAAGCATGTTACCACACAAGAAGTTGCTTATGACAGTTTAGCTTTTTCTACACGAACAATGCTTCATGAACGCGTTGGTCAGTTCATTGAGCAACAATATTCTGAAAACTTATCACAATATACTGAACAATTGGCCTTACATTACGGCCGTTCCAACAATCGCGAAAAACAACGCATTTATTATCGAAGAGCAGCTGAAAGGGCCCAAAAAGCATACGCTAATCAAACAGCAATCGAATATTATCAAAAGCTACTGACTCTACTATCAGAGTATGATCAGGCAGAAATATATTTCCAACTCGCTCAAGTTCATCAACGGATTGGGGAGTGGAAATTGGCAGAGGATGAGTATCGAAAAGTATTAAGCATTGCTCAAGAAACCGGGCAGGCGAAATTAGCCACAAATGCTTGCCTTGCTTTAGGAGGTTTAATCTTTTTAAGTGATCCTGAGGCCAGTAACGAAAGTCTTCGCCGGCTACAACAAGCAAAACATCAATTTCAACAAATCGAAGATCGGCAAGGAGTTGGTCGTGTCTTTGAACGTTTAAGCTTCATATCTTCCCAACAAGGGAATTATGAACAAGCATTAGTGTATGCCAATCAACAACTTGTCATTGCAAAAGAATATAACGATATGGTGGGAATAAGTACTGTTATGAACTTTATTGGTGATGCTTATTTCTTCCAAGGTCAATTGGACAAAGCAGAGAGCAACTTGCTAAAAGCTATTGATGTCGCAAAAGAAGCTGATTATAAACGCGGCATAATTCTTGCCAGTAATGATTTAGCCGGTGTCTACATGATGTTTGGCAAATTTCATCAATCCCTCGCATATTTACAACGGGCGATGACAATATCGCAAGAAATTGGGGATAAAGAGGGAAGTGAAATTAGTATCGGAAATTCAGGCGTAATTTACCATCTCTTTGGACAGGAAAAAGAAGCCATTTCTTGTCTCTATCAAGCAATAACAATAGCAATAACAATGAATGACTGGGCTACAATAACCGCTCACGTGGGAAATCTTGGCAATGTATTGAAACAAATAGGGCAATCAGCGATTGCCTTAGAACTTACAGAACGTGCTATTGAGCTAAGCCGTAATTTAAATATGCCTCATCTCCTTAGCGAGTTTTTACATCAAAAAGCAAACATTAACTTTAATAACGGCCATTTCCAACAAGCAGAGTCCACGAATGCAGAATCTCTAAAAGTTGCGAAAGATATTCAAAATACTGAAATACAATTTGGAGCTGAATTGCTCGCATTGAGCATACAATATGAAGCTCAGAATCTTGACGTGGAAACGGCCGTTTCCCAATTCCACCACCTTGCTACAACTTGGACCGAAGATGCAGAACAAGCCGCAATTCTTTATGAAATAGCGCAATTGCTCCCCGAAAGTGATGCTAAAGAAAAATCTGCAAATTTGTATAAACAACTCTATGAAAACTCACCCAAAGCCACTTATCGCCAGCGGTATCAAGCACTCACGGGAAGCAAATTACCCAAGCCAGAACCATTACCCCCCCCACCTCAATTTGTCGATCCAGAACGACTGGACTTAGAAGATTTATTGCGACGTGTAGGCGTGAACGTTGAGTAACTGCATACAATCTTCCATGATTGAGCGAATCGCTTGCATTGCTTGGCAGTTATTGTTCAATTCGGTAAACGGCCGTCCACTAAACTCATATTCCATCAAAAGTTTATCAATGGGCACTTGTCCAAACAAGGGGATATCCATCTTCTCAATATAAGATTGAGCAGCAGGAGGAATCATGTCTGGCACACGGTTCAAAATCAAACCTGTGTGCTCAATATGAATATCAAGTTCATGCCGAAATTGCGCAATACGCTCGGCAGCAACCAACCCACGCAAGCTAGGGTCAGAAACAATCAACAACTGCTGCACATCGCGCGTCGTACGGCGACTAAGATGCTCCATGCCCGCCTCATTGTCGATCACAATATAGCCATAATTTTTGCCAATATCATCAATCACCTGGCGCAAATTATGATTTACTGCGCAATAACAACCCTGCCCTTCTGGTTGCCCCATGGCGATCAAATCAAAGCGATCCCCTTCTGCTAAGGCAGCATGAATTTGGTACTTCAAATAGTCACGCTTGGTGACGCCCCCGGCAATAGAACCCATTGCTGCACCTGTTGCCGTCAACGATTTTTTGACTTGTTGCAGCAAATCCTCACGAATATCGCCCACTGTCCACTCCAAATCTAGCCCCAAGACCATATTTAGGTTACTGCTGGGATCGGCATCAATAGCGAGTACAGATCCAGATTGATTTTCAACTAAATATTTAATAATCAAGCTGGCGATCGTTGTTTTCCCCACACCACCTTTTCCGGCTAAAGCAATCGTTGTTGTCATACGGTTAATTTCTCCTGAGCCAAAGCACTCGTCAACTGCTTAGCAATCTGTTTTAACGTGGGCACCGTATCGTAAACGGCCGTTTCTAAACGGTCTGCTGCCAAAACATCCAACTCATTGGGCAGCATCCCCAATATGGGAATACCGGGCGAGTTTTGACGTAAAAAAGCAACTTCATCTTCATCACTAATCTTGTTGCCCACCAACCACAATCGATGCAACCCAATGTCATGAGCCAGCTTTTGAATTTGCCCCGCTGTACCCAAACTTCGTCTGGTGGGTTCAACCACAATGATCAACGCATCCACAAAATCTACAGTGGCTCGACCCAAATGCTCAACGCCAGCATACATATCTAAAATAAGCACCTCATCTTGGCGGAAAAGCAAATGGGTAAATAACGTGTTGAGCAAAGCACTTTCCGGGCAAATACAGCCTGAACCACCCATTTCTACCGCACCCATTTCCAATAATCGTACACCACGATGCACGGCACTAAATCGCTCTGGGAGATCATCGACACGTGGATTCAAGGTAAAAAAGCCACCCATTGTGCCCGGTTGAGCGCCGGTACGATCCGCAATTAAATCCTCCATTTCGACGATAGGATGCAACTGAGCACGCAGCTCTGGCGGAAAGCCCAACGCCTCCGCCAAACATGGTGAAGGATCCGCATCTACGGCCAGCACTTGCTTACCTGCATCGGCATAAGCTTGCGCCAATAGGGCGGCTAATGTTGTTTTACCAACACCACCTTTCCCACTAATCGCAATTTTCATAGCAACAATCTCCTTGTAAGCATATTGCCTAAAATGGCACAGCCATCTGTCGGTAAGTAATGGTTTACGTGGGCATCAAACAAAATTTTGTATGACGATGGAAAATCGTCATCACCCGGCCAACATACAGCCAACAGTGGTACATAGGGCAACACCTGAAAACGAAAAGCGAGATCAGCAAACGGATCTAATTGTCCCCCGCAGGAAACGGCCGTTCTGGCAAATCGGGCCACATCATTACCAAACACATCGGCCAATACCTTGCCACTATATCCTTGAAAAGCCTTCGTATAGAAATTACCATTTGCCAAACCACTAAAAGAGATCCAACGATGTGCAGGTAATGTGCCGTCGGCTAATGAAAGATAATAGGCAATCACAGTTTGCAAAAGCGGATCTAGCAAATCTCCAGTTTCCACTTCATAGGCAATGAAATTATTAAGATCGACAAAGACGGCCGTTTCCCAAACCTCCATATGCAAACAACCATCAATAAGTTCTGCACCACAATTTCGGGCCAAAACATTTTCATCCCGCGCAGCTAATCCAGTACGCAATTGATCAATTCGTCTTCCTAACCCTTGCTTTATCAACTGACCACAATCTCCTCGCTCTCCGCAAAGTACCCATCAATCAAGCCTGCTTCTCTCACAATGCGGGGAACAATACTCTCCCACCCCACCGCCATCAGATGAATACCGTTGACTCCTTGCTTATCTTTAATCGCTTCAATAATTTCTAAAGCAATTTGCACCCCCTCCTCTGCCGCACCATCACCAGCATTCTCCAAACGCTTCAGCAATGGTTTAGGAATAATGACGCCAGGAATCGATTCATGCATATAACAAGCCATGTTATATGATTTAAGCGGCGTAACTCCCACCAGAATATATACTTTGTCCAAAATGTTGCGTTTCGCTAACTCATTTAACCAAATTTCTAAGCCATCTGGATCATAAACAAGATTGGTCTGGAAGAATTGTGCCCCGGCATTGATCTTCTTATGTTCTCGAATCGCTTGGAACTCTGGACGAGAGGCAAAGGGAGCACCCGCAGCCCCTAAGAAGTATTGGGGACGGAATTTGATTTTACGGCCGTCTAGATAAATCCCTTCATCACGCATCCGCCGTAAAATCCATAACATTTGTACAGAATCAATATCAATAACATCCATCCGCCCTTGAGGAGCTGGTCCCATACAGGCATGATCGCCAGACAGACACAAGATATTGCGAATACCCAGCGCACTTACCCCCATGACTTCAGCTTGCAGCCCAACACGAGTCCGATCACGCGCCGCAATCTGCAATACAGGCTCAGCCCCCTGCTCTAAAGCAATCTTTGAACAAGCAATAGAGGACATGCGCGGCGTTGCTGAGGGACAATCGGTGAAGTTAACGGCCGTAACAAAAGGTTGCATCATCGTAATTTTTTTCTTCATCTGTCCCGTTGCCATACCCAATGGCGGAGCCACTTCAGCCGTCACCACAAAATCTCCTCGCTTCAATGCCCACTCCAAATGAGACACAGGCTCCTCATATGCTGGTGGATGATATTCCGCATCCCCTTGCCACCAATCAGGCTGACGCACAGGACGAAAAACAGCATCCCACGTCTCGGCACGAGCTACCTTGTTGCGCCCAAGCAAGTCAGTAAACACCTTTTTGGTTCCCACTTCCTTCACTTGTCGCGCCACATCTCCCCACGTTTCTGTACCAACCTTGTCCCAATCTAAAGGGGGCAGCACCTCCAACAACATTTCTTCCCGCCCATGTTTAAAGGCACGATCATAAATTTGATACCAGATGCAAGGTCTGGTTTCATCCACATAACAATGCGCTTCCGTCGATCCCCCACAAGGTCCATTACGCGCCCCCTTAGGGCATTCCATGGGACAAATAAACGCGGTCTCTTGCAGCAAACAATTGCCGCACATACGGCAGCCAAACAAAGGCCCTTTGGTCACACGTTCAGTAAAGGCCAATACGCGATTACCGGCACTTTCTTTTTTAAATGGATAGTAAGCCGGCTGCCAACGCCGACCTGGTGTAAACAGAGGCATCTTATCCTCCTGTGTAAATCGGATTGGTAATCCGATACTCGGTTTAACAAACCGAGCTACAATTTTCAGTCATGGTGGTCAACAACAGTTGGTGTCATATCCTTTGAGATAAGAAGTTCACAACCTGTAGAAATGAGATTGGAAATTGCATTAACGACCAACAATCTCCAATCTCATGGTCAAAGACCATAAATCTTTAATCTCTACAAAAATGGTAAAAGATATTCATAAGCACTTAAAGCTGCTTTTACCCCTTCGCCAACAGCAACAAGCACCTGTTCTGCGTAGATGTTGGTGACATCACCAGCAGCAAAAACGCCAGGGATGCTTGTTCGGCTATAAGCATCAACTTTGATAAACCCGCGACCATCTAATTCAACCAAACCACGCACCATTTCCGAATTCGGCCGTAGACCTTTTTCGACAAAGGTACCATCTGTCTTGATTCTCTTTTCCTGACCCAATGAATTTTTGACCACAACCGTGTCGCAATATCCATTTCCTTCGACACGGGTTACTTCATAATCAGACAAAATGGTTACATTGACCGCATAAGCCAACTTTTTACCTAGTGGTGTTTGCAAAACGGTGCTCCCTGGGCCAACCAAATGCACATGGTGGGCAACAGTTGCCAGTTCGGCAGCTGAACGCAAGGCTAAATCATCTTTACCAATGACTACCGTATCTTTTTCAATAAATAAAGGTGCATAACTCAAAGCGGAATAACACAATCCTTTAGACAAATACTCCATTTCACCGGGAACATTTAACCACTCTTGATGGGTTCCACTGGCAATGACAACAGCGCGTGTTTCCAAAACACTGCCCTGCGCAGTTTCAACGATGAAATCACTTTTTACCTTTTCAACTTTGATCACCTGTTCCATGAGACGAGCGAAGTCCAAATACTCCAATTCCGCTTTAAATTTATTGACAACCTCCACACCACGAATGATCCGATAACTGTCCATATCAGGTAAATCAAGATGATAGTTGGTTTTACCACCGAGATCTTCCGAAATGAGCAACACATTCAGCCGTTTGCGGATGGCATAAATGGCTGCGGTTAATCCTGCTGGACCCCCGCCAATCACAATTAAATCGTACATTTTTTACCTCCAGTTATAGAGGAAATAGAAGGCACATGAGATGATCGCTTGGCAATGTACCTTCAATCTCCAAGCCCTAATCTTCGGGAACGGCCGCAATAAAGTCTTCATCCATCATCATGTGCGTCAATTCACGAGAACGGCCAATCATCAGCAATGCATGCTCGTACAACTCATCATAGCTTTTTGTCAATTGGGCCACGCCTTGTTCCTGTGCTTTCATACCCACAGCGGCCGCTTCTCGGGCAAACACTTGCCAGTCTTCCATACTTGGTAATAGATGCTCTTCATCTAGGAAGTCGCCAATGTAATCGGCCAACGCTTGCGCGGCAGCAAAGCACATCTCATCGGTAATCGTTTTGGCTCGTACATCCAATGCCCCTCTAAAAATACCAGGGAACCCTAAAGAGTTATTGACCTGATTGGGGAAATCTGAGCGACCAGTGGCCACGATTTTTGCCCCAGCTTCCAACGCTTCCCACGGCCAAATTTCAGGAACAGGATTGGCACAAGCAAAGACAATCGCATCTTTATTCATTCGTTTTATCCATTCAGGCAAGATCGTGCCGGGGCCTGGTTTTGAGAGGGCAATGACCACATCAGCACCTTCTAACGCTTCTGGAATGCCGCCTTGACGTAAGTCCCCGTTGGTAATTTGGCACAGCCGCCACTTGTCTACATACTCATGGCGACGCAATTCTAAATCTCTACGATGAGGACCAAGAATCCCTTTACTATCGACCATGAAACATTTGGTGGGATCTGCACCCCAACCAAAAATCAAACGGGAACAGGCAACGTTGGATGCACCGCTACCTACAAAAGCGATACTAATCTCATCCATGCGTTTGTTCACCAATTTGAGTGCATTGATCAACCCGGCGAGGGTCACTGTTGCGGTACCTTGTTGATCATCATGCCAAATGGGGATTTCTGCTTTTTCGCGCAAGGTATCTAAGATACGGAAACATTTGGGTTGCGAGATGTCTTCTAAATTGACACCCCCAAATGAGGGTTGGAGCATAAGTACCGTTTCGATGATTTTGTCGGGGTCTTTGGTATCAAGCATGACAGCGACACCATCGACGCCGCCGAGATATTTGTAAAGCAAGGCCTTCCCTTCCATGACAGGCAATCCTGCTTTGGGCCCAATATCACCCAAACCTAAAACGCGCGTACCATCACTGATCACAGCAACGGTGTTCCATTTGTTGGTGTAGTCAAATACAAGTTCTGGTTCAGCCTGAATGGCTTTGCATGGGGCAGCAACCCCAGGTGTATACCAAATTGAAAAATCATTGAGATCGCGAACGGCACATTTCAAGGCCATTTCGACCTTCCCGCGATAAAAGGGGTGTAGCTTCATGGCGTCAGCAGACGGTTTCTGTGCTTTTTGTAGTAGTTCGTCTACATCAACGCTATTTTTATCTTTTAACATTTCAACTCCCTTGCCTGTGATCACCGGGCAGTAATCAGCAATTTTGCAAGCGTAGGAACTGTTTCTTTGTTTGCTGGTTGCTGTGCAGTGCACATGCGTCAGACAAACGCCTCTTGTTGCAGGTAGGCGTCTGCATAAATGACTTTGTTTAGTAATATTTCAACTGTTTTCCAGATAGCAACTTGTTCAGGAGCATGCAAGTCAACATCATCAAGTGTGGGTTCTTCCATCGCAGCGATGCGATCGGCAATGGCCAAATATAGTTGATCTACGGCCGTATCTGCTTCTCGTGTTTCAATCACTTGCACCACCTTTTTCAATGCATCATCAAACGGATCTGCAATCATCATCTGTAAGCCAGCCCCCATGAGCATGGCACAATAGACACGATTGATCAGCGGCCTATTTTGATGCGGCACCGCATTTGAGACATTAGAAAGCCCGACCGAAATGGGTGGCGGTGGATCCCAAGCAAATTGGATGGTTCGTACCGCCTCGATCAATTCTGGACAATATTCCTGACAACCAGAAACAGTGAGCACCAACGGATCAATGATCAAATCTTCAATGGGGAAATCAATCTCCAAAGCACGAGGAATCAAGGATTCGAGGGCGATATTCACACGATCATCTGCGGCAACAGGGATACCGCTCTTGCCCATCGTCAAGGCAACAAGGCGACTGTTATACTCCTTTGCCAGCAGCGGCACCTTTTCCAATCGTTCCGGTTCCGCAGACGTAGAATTAATGATCGGCTGTGCTTTCGTCACTTTTTTCAGTCCTGCTTCAATACCCAATAAATTGGTGCTGTCAAAGCAAAGGGGCACATCCACCACTTCTTCTACCAGTTCAACCATCCACGGAAAAATCTCTTCACCATCTTTTTTACGGGGTCCTAGATTCAAATCGAGGGCATTCGCTCCTGCCTCGACCTGTCGTACAGCTAAATCTTGAAAGAAACGGCCGTTTCTCTCTTTGATTGCTTTCTTTACACTTGCCGAAATAATATGAATGTTTTCACCAATTACATACATAAGATCCACCTCTTTGGGTTCCTATAGATTTCACGCATGGCATTAGAAACTTGCTGCGTGATGCGTAACAAAATGCGGTACGCATCACGCGTTACCAAACCAATATCGCAAATGCTATATACCCTTCCTTTAAAGAAATGTTGTGAGGTCCTGACAACATCTCTTTACAAAACAATGTTACTAAAACTGCATCATCTATCTGTTCTATGGATATTGAAGAATGAACGGCAAGAATGTTTCGAGATATGGGCCATCATATTCATATGCGCCAATATCACATCTTCGTATCCGAGATACACCGCGTTGATCTGTATTGAGTAAATTGCCTAACCAATCTGTACATCCTGTGGGAT
>JBNKHS010000103.1:0-11599 GCA_050290485.1 Promineifilaceae bacterium (SeqCode)
TCTATTTCAAGATAATCGGCAAATAAACCTTTTTATCCAGTACAGGAGGTGAGCCCGTTGTCACTCCAAAAATATAGCTACTCGGTGTACAGGAGGATGGGTTAGCAGCCGTCTGATTTTGATTCGTAATGACCGCAACAACTGAGCTACAACCAGCAGGATTATAACTACTGGCAACGGCCGTTTCCGCTGCACCCGCTACAATATCCAACGGTGTAACACTTAAAGACGATCCTGTATCGCAAACAATACTACCACGCAATTGCCCACCACCTAAGTTCAGCAAATAAGCATTATAAGGACCACCACTCGTCGGCAAACTCACCCAATTCAACGCATAATTATCTTGCACACTGCCATTATAAGAACCGCCGATCGAACCTATCGACCCATTAACAGAAGTTGACCCAGCGGCAGAGACATAATTGGCTCCTTCCTCAAAGCAATATGGATAAGTATACCCCCCACTGCAAGACTTATTAAACTTCACCGCAATTGCATAATTGTGATATGCATCAGCAAGATTTGACCCTTTATTTTGCAAAGCTACGTTCAAGGCAGCCAAGTTTTCACTACTTCCTTTGCTCGTCTCCTCTAAAAAGTCTTGCATGATTTGCTCACCCCCACCTGGCGTACCCGCACCATACTGTTCAGTTAAGCCTCTAAACGTAATCCAATAAGGATAAGGTGAAGCTGTATATTCCCCCATACACATACTAAAATTTGGCCACAAATAATTGTAATTATCATTGGCCGCATCAAAAACCTCATCCTCCATCCATGTGGCGCCACCTTCAACAAACACATCTTCCGCAGAATTACCCCCAGTCAATGCACCATACCCAAATTGAATGGAATGGTTAAACTCGTGTGCGGTTGTAGCATCAAGCGCCTGTTGTGATGATCCTGGGAACCCAGAATAATCATTATTAAGCACCATACAACTTGCAAAGGCGTCACTATCATTCCAAACTGTGTTGGGATTATTACCAACAAAACCAGCATGCACACCACCGGTCGTTACATATCCATACAAGCCCCCACCTAAATTATCGACACGTACATGGTAACGATTTCCAGGAGGTGGATTGCTTCCTAATACAGGTGGGGCTGCCCACCCGAAATTGTCAATTTCCGTCGTCCACGTTGTTTCTAGTGAAGTTGCATAATCACCAATGCTCAATCCTCCACCAATTGATCCGTACTCTACATGAAAATGAGTTGTATTCTGTGTACTTGGCAAAGAAGCATTTGAAGAACCACAGGTTCCAGCTAAGGCAATATTAATTTTTGTGGTTGTTGAACTTTCCGGCATTTCTGCAACTGCTTCTTGCAATTGGAGAATATATGATGTACCGCTCCAAGGCACATTACTATGGTACGCCTCTGGTAAACTTTCATAATCAAACAATGCATAGCTAAGATACAAATACCCTGTTGCCTCGCTGATCACCCCATTGGCAACATCGGCTTCAATAAGTTCAGGTGTGGTTAGTTTTGGGGCTTGGGGCGCTGAATAAGCAGTTGCTGCTACCAATAACAAACTTGCCGATAGCAAAAATAGAATACGTGCTTTGGTAATCATTCGACCTCCAATATAGGTTTTGACAAATAGAAAGTGGAACATTAAATGAAATTTGGATTGAAGTTACTCAATCCAAACCAAGACAAAGTAAATTGTACAATGTTTGGAGGATTTTATGCTACTGGTTGACGATTTTTCAATTGAGGTTGTATTTTAGGCAAGATGACATGGAAGGCACTGCCCGGATTTTCTCCTTCATCATGGCCAGGGCTTTCTGCCCAAATTTTGCCTTTATGCGCTTCGACGATCCCTTTAGATATGGCTAACCCCAATCCCGGACCGCCCCCCTTAAATGTCGTTTTTGCAGAAGAATGTAAGGAAACTTCTCCCGTCTGGTAGAACTTGGTGAAGATTAAATCTTGCAAATCGGGATCAATCCCAATGCCTGTGTCTTGCACGATAATTTCCACTTGTTGATCGCCAAGCAAGATATTTTCTGCCTCAAAAAGTTTCCCTACAATCGAGATTGTGCCCCCATCTGGCGTGTACTTAATCGCATTCATAATTAAATGATAGAAAACTTTCTTTAACGCATCTGGGTCAGCTTCGATCAGTGGTAAATCACACATTAACTCGGAGTTGATGGTTAAATTTCTATCCGTCAAATCTTTATTAAAATCTTGACAAACTTCTTGAATTAAAACGCAAACATCCACAGATTCAACAATGAGCTGCAATGACTTGTTATCAATTTTGGCAACTTCTAACATGTTGTTGATGATGTCATGCATTCGGCCCGTTCCAGCTTGAATACCAGCAACAAGACTATGATGCATTTCATTGCTTTGAATCTCGGCGTCGCGCAACAACATTTGATTGTAACCACGAATAATGGTTAATGGAGTGCGCAATTCGTGAGACACCACAGTGATAAATTCAGATTTGTTCTGGTCAAGTCGTTCGAGTTGTTCATACGCTTCTTGAATAGCTTGGGTACGTTGGTGAACTTCGTATTCGAGTTGTTGGTTGAAGCGGTAAGTTTGGCCAAATTGACGCGCATTTTCAAGGGCAATAGCCGCTTGAACAGCAAACCCCATTGCTAAAGTAATTTCTGCCTCATTGTAGGGAGCTACAGCTTCACGAGCAAGAGAAAGCATACCAACAACATTGCCTGAATGAATAAGAGGAACGCCTAACCAAGAACGCGCTGGTGGCAGGTTTCTTACTTGTTGCCATCCCGCTCTTTGGGTGACATCAGCAATCGACAACGGCCGTTTCGTGTTGTGGATCTCTTTATACACCGTCTCATTATCTAAAGAAATGCGTATTTCTGTCGGCTGTGACCCTTCGGGGAACCCATTAGCAGCTACTAACTCCAAATTATCATCATCTCTAACCAAAACACTGGCACGATCATAAGACACAATTTGGGCTAACTGATCTAAAATCAACTTCAACACAGAATCCCATTCTAATGTTCCGGTTAAGGCTTCGCCCGTATCCACCAATGCTTCCAATTGACGCGCACGCAATTTCAATTCTTGCTGTTTCAACTCATCTTGGCGCAGCAAATATTCATAGCGACTCACTGCACGGCGGCGCATTGTAAATAAGACAGCACCAAAACCAATGGCTGTAATCAATCCTAAGCCAAAAAATAACCAGCTAGAAGAAAATTTAAACTGCAGCGCAATTAATCCCCAGCCGATAATCATGCCCAAATAAGCTGCAATTAACCAGGGAATAGAAAGAAAAACAAAGCCAACCCCGATGACAGCAAAAATCAGCAACATCGTCTGACGAGGATCGGCAGTAATATAGATATAAGCGTATGCATTGAGCGTGACCAAAGCAGCCACACCCGTCGCCACAGGATGCGCCCAGCGTGTTGGTAATTTCCAGCGGCGTAAACTTAAGTAACAAGCAAAGAGGATAAGGGAAATCGTCACCGCAAAGCGGACAAGAGATGGGGATATATCTGTAGGCAGCAGGAAATTGGTTGCCACCCCCAATACGGCATGATACAAAGCCACAGCTAAGGTCATGATAGGCAAACTATCGCGCACATCATTATTGAAGATTTTTTGCATCTCCGAACTGGTTCTTGTTACAAGATTTGGGGTTTTGGCAGAAACGGCCGTATTCACAGTCGCTCCCTCGGTTGAAGCCGGTAAACTATCCATAAGGAAAAAGGTGCTGCCCTACTCAAAAACTACCGTGCCACTTTGAAATTGTGATGACCGCAATATATGATAAAATTTGATGCTTAACATTCATCTTACTTTATCAATAACCCTGTACTTCACAAAATTATTGTGCATAAGGTTGATAAAATTGTGAATGACAGTGTGAGGACGTAAAAATCGTTTTTTAAAATAGTCACGTCCTTTTTTGCTATCGTACATCAATTATTTCAAAAAGGGAAAAAGATGTCCAAATCAGCGCCAATTGCTCTCTGTGTTACTTGTCTTGTTGATCAAATCATGCCTGAAGTCGGCGTCGCGACCGTCCAACTTCTACGGCGAGCAGGGTATGAGGTGGCCTTTCCACAAGACCAAACCTGTTGTGGGCAGCCCTTTTTTAACAGCGGATTTAAAGCAAAAACAATCAATCTTGCCAAACGCACCATTGCTATTTTTGAACCGTATGATGTCGTTGTTTTACCCAGTGGCTCATGCACAACGATGATCCGCAAAGAGTATCCTCACTTGTTAGCTGATGATCCTGATTGGCATTCCAGAGCAGTTGCGTTGGCTGAAAAAACATTTGAGCTTACTGAGTTTTTAGGTAAAGAAGGGAAATTGCCGCGAGGAGATGGTGCGGGGGATACGGCCGTAACGTACCACGACTCTTGCCATATGTGCCGCAATTTAGGACTCAAAGACGAACCACGTCAGGCCCTTACACAGGCCGGTTACACCATCCACGAAATGCACGAGTCAGATCGCTGCTGTGGGTTTGGCGGACTTTTCTCCATCCGCATGCCTGAAGTATCGAATGCCATGACCCAAGAAAAAGTAGAACAGGCTCTCGAATCCATGGCCGATGTGCTTGTCACCGCTGACCCTGGGTGTCTCATGCAGATTCGCGGCTTAGCAGAAGGCATTGAAGCCAAACACATTGCGGTTATGTTAGAGGAGGCTACCCGATGAGTACACAAGTGCACACCGATTTCAAAACATTTCGTCAAGGCGCCTTTATTGCCATTGAAGATGTTCGCCTGCAAGGTGCATTAGAAGGAGCCACTGGTAAATTTCGGGACCATCGCACCCATGCTCTCGCCGAAATGCCCGATGCGGATGCCCTGCGTGATCATTTCAAAAAGATCCGTTCGGCAACATTAGGAGATTTAGTCACGCATTTACAAACCTTTGAACAAAACGCGATAGCAGCGGGTGCACACGTTCATTGGGCCAAAGATAGTACTGAAGCGCAAAAAATCGTCCTCGACATCGCCAAACGGCGCGGCGTGGAACTGGTCACCAAAAGCAAGTCAATGGTCACCGAAGAGATTGAGCTAAACAAAGCACTCTCCGATGCCAATATCACCCCTGTGGAAACAGATTTAGGTGAATGGATTATTCAGTTGGCCGACGAACCTCCATCACACATCATCGGACCAGCTTTACATAAAACAAAAGAGCAGGTGGCGGAATTATTAAGTGCCGAAGCAGGAAAAGACCTACCTCCTGATGACATACCGCTCTTGACCGAAGAAGCACGGCGTATGCTCCGCCAAAAGTTCCTCGATGCAGACATGGGCATTAGCGGGGGCAACATCATGGTCGCAGAGACTGGAAGTGTTGTACTGGTAACCAATGAAGGGAATGCGCGCCTCGTCACTAGTGCCCCACCCGTTCATGTTGCCATTGTCGGCATTGAGAAGATAGCTCCCGATTGGGATGCAGCCGCTGTGTGGTTGTCGCTCTTGGCTCGCAGTGCCACTGGGCAACCTCTTTCAATCTACACAACTGTGGTTTCCGGGCCAGCTAAAAATGATGATCCCGATGGTCCAGAAGAAGTACATATTGTGTTGTTGGATAACGGCCGTTCTCAACTCATCGGCACCAAATATGAGGAAATCCTGCAATGTATTCGCTGCGGTGCTTGCCTCAACATTTGCCCTGTCTACCGTGAGGCAGGCGGCCATGCCTACGGCAGTCCCTACAGCGGTCCCATTGGGGCAATCATTTCGCCCCTGCTTTTTGGTTTAGAAAAGTATGAAGCCCTCCCCTTTGCCAGCACGCTTTGTGGCGCATGCAAAGATGTTTGCCCGGCTCGGATTGATTTACCGCGCATGTTGTTGGAGCTACGCATGGACGAAGTTGAACAGGGAATGATGCCCTGGCATGAACAAAAATTAGAAGAGTTAGTGGCTGATGGCTTAGCCAGCACAGGCAAGATGGGCTTTGGTACACGTTCATTACGTTTACTACAACGGCCGTTTCAAAAAGAAAACAGCATACAATTACCCAGCTTTCTCAATCCGGCAGGCGCTCGCAAACTCCCGTCCTTCGCACCTAAATCATTCCGCCAAATGTGGGCTGACGGTGATCTAGATAATGGCTAGTTCCTTATTTGTGAAATCCACGTCATGAAAAAGCAGTTGGGAAAATTACTTTTAGGTGCATTAAGTTTAACACTCATTCTAATCATTGCCTTAGCTGTGAAAATTTACAGCTTTTCTGCAAACACGAGTTCCCGTTCAGCCGATGTAGCGATTGTTTTGGGAGCTGCAGTTTGGAATGGACAACCCTCTCCCGTGTTTGCGGAAAGAATAAACCATGGTATCCACCTCTATCAGACGGGACAAGCATCCAATTTAATTTTTACAGGTGGGGTTGGTATAAATGATCAGATCGCAGAATCAGAAGTGGCACGCACCTATGCCGTTGAACAAGGTGTTCCAATTGAAAATATCTTTATCGAAAAAAATTCGCATATTACCTACGAAAATCTTTATGAAGCTTGTTTGATTATGACAGATAAGCAGTTTGAAAGTGCGCTCATCGTAAGCGATCCGTTGCATATGCAGCGCTCTATCCAAATCGCAAAGGACATTGGCATTGAATCTTACCCCTCGCCAACACCGACGACCCTTTACAAAACGTGGCGTAGTCAATCTGGATCTCTAGCCTATGAAACCTTCTTCTTCCTGGTACATATGAAGGATAAAGTTTTCAATTTAGTTGAAAAATGTGAGTATACAACATGAATAGTCGAGATGAAATCTTATCCCGTTTAGCTGCCAACCGCCGTAAAACAATCATGCCAGAGCCTTGGCAAACACGCCGCAACTATGATGATTTGGCCGATCAATTTACGCAAGCATTAACGGCCGTTTTAGGAGAAGTTCGTCGTGCACAAAGCTTGGATGAAGCATGGCAGCTTGTTGGGGAGCTCATTGAAGAACTCAATGCTGAAAAGATTGTGGTCAACGGAGAACGGCCGTTAACTGAATTTGATTTCCCGCGTAAATGGCCACAAATCGATTGGCATATTATTGGTAAAAGCGAAGGTGATTTGCGCCAATTTTGTGCAACGGCCGATTTAGGAATTAGTGGTGCAGAAGCTGCTCTTGCTGAGACAGGTAGTGTCATTGTAACCAGTGATCCAACCCAGAGCCGTTTAGCAACCTTGCTCCCCCCTGTTCATTTGGCCTTGGTTCCCACGTCTATCCTCACCACAGATCTATTTACATGGACAGCAACCCATCCCAAAACAATGCCAGCCAATCTTGTACTGGTTACAGGGCCTTCAAAAACGGCCGATATCGAACAAACAATGGCCGTCGGCGTTCATGGGCCAAAACGCTTTATCGTCATTCTGTACAAAGACAATTAAATAAGGTTATTTTGTTTCTATAAAACAGTAGGAATATATTTCAGAATTTGGATTCCAAGCCAAACACCAAGTCCAGCACTCAACACCCCAACAACAATGCCTGTAACCGCTCCCATAACGGCCGTTTGCCGATTCTCTCCTTTCAAAGAACCAGTTACCTCTTCCACAGGCCACGTATCCTCACCAAGAATGATCAACTCAATCATTTTGCGCATCGTTACCCGATTATTGGCATGTCCCTCCAACTCTCGAATCACACCAAGTAAAAGACCAATGACCGCCAAAGTTACTGTTAACGCCAACATGCCACTGCCACCACTGGCGGCAGTACCCACAATAATGCCCACAATAACTGATGGAGCCAGGAAAGGAACGGCCCCTTGCTGAATCATATCGGCCGGCGCTTCAACAGCCTCAACAAATATCGCTTTAAACCCACGGCTAGACCCACCATAAAAGCCAATGGCGGCCATCAACATAATCGGAGCCAATGCACCACTCATCATCCCGAGGATGACGCCTGCAATCGCACCACCAATGAGTACACTAACTGCGGCAATAATCATCCCGCCGATTGCACCACTCATCATTGACCGTGTCTCTTTATAAAAAGTGCCTAGATAGCCGCCGACAATGCCACCGAGCACAACCGCAAACGCTTTGCCCCACAAGGCAAATTGAATCAAACTTAACAATGCACCAGAGACCAAGCCTACAGCCGCCCCGAGTACAGCACCCAGAAATATGGACCCAACAACAAGAAATACGGCCGTAAACCAATGATCGCCCTCATCAGGATGAGCACGCGTGATGTAGCCCACAATGCCCCCAATCACAAGACCACGCAAAAGGCCAAACATCGCCCCTTCACCAACCGTTTGAATGTCACTTACCGAAAAATAGCTAAGCACCCCAATAATGACCCCAATCACCGCTCCCGCTACTACACCACTCATCACCCCACGACTACTCTTAAGTACATCAACATAAGCACCATACAGCGCCAGTAACACAGTTGCACCTACCAAGCTGCCAATCTCTTGTTCAAGTAATGCCCCCATTACACCAAACCAAGCGCCCATCATCAGCATAAATAATACCGTGTGTAAACGCCTAGATTTAGCAAATGTTGTCAAACTATTACTTGTCATCATACTTCAACAATTGTGGAGATATACCGCAG
Source organism: Promineifilaceae bacterium (SeqCode) (assembly GCA_050290485.1). Lineage (GTDB taxonomy): Bacteria > Chloroflexota > Anaerolineae > Promineifilales > Promineifilaceae > JBNKHS01. Next base: position 8,553 of record JBNKHS010000103.1, read on the forward strand.
AGAATTTTGGACAATACTGTTTTGCGAGATTTCTCTATGTGTCATTTATTGCATAACTGCAAACTAACTAATATCAAAGCAAATACCTTTTTGCCAAACATCTTAGGAGAATTTGCCTCAGTTTAAGGGTTTCGTAAAAGATATTATCCAACAAAATTCACTGGACGAAACACCAACTTCTTTGCACAAATATTTAATTCCGTCTTGCCTGTACAAAATTCTCAAGAGAATCTTCTAAATTATACGGCATAACTTATAAATTCATAACCCAAACAGGAAAAATGTCCTGTACAGCTACAAAACCAAACTTTTTATACAAAATTTGTGATGCAATATTATCTACAGGCGTATTTAAGGAAACTTCAACCAACCCACTTTTATGATATCCAGCAAATGCGTGCGCTAATAATGTAGAACCAATTCCCTGACCATGGAAACCTGGATCTACCGTTAAACGAGCTAAATGCGCACCGTGTCGCCCACGTGCACTTAATTGAAATCCAACAATTTGTTCATCAATAATGGCCACATCAAAACTAAATGCTTGCGAACGTGCCGTTGTCAAAGTCTGTGCACTATGTCGCCACAATGGATCAAAAGCAAGCGCTTCAATATCCGCCAAACGTTCCATATCCCGAATCTTTACAGGTCGAATAACCACATCTTCTCGCAAAGCGGTTGAAGGAATTTCAACATCCACTTTACGATAGGTAATAATCTGATTCTGCTGCGAAAACCCTAATTCAGAAAACAATTGTTCAGGCCAGCTTTCAATTGGCAGCCATCCAATCTCTGTCACGCCACGATCTTTTAATGTCTTTAGGATAGGTGTTAATAATTTATAAAGCAGATCCTGAGGGTCGTGGGTTGCTTGAACAGCAGCCAACCTTACCCATGCTGCAGGCAATGGATCAGGCGTAATAGCTAAACAGGCCTGCATATCCATTTTAGGTTCAAACAGTTGGTTGGTTAACGTCAGTTTCTGCGAGCGTTGTTCCGTCTGCGTTTGCACCAAGAAGGTTTTTGCCCCAATCCAATCCACCGGTAAATGCCAATCAACATGCAGGTGACGATAAGGGGCTGTTTGCAAAAGTTGGTTAATATGACTCGCATCACTTTTCGTTGCAAAGCGAATTTCTGGGGGACTCATATTATCATTGTTCGCAAGGTTTGCCAATTCCATAACGCTATTGTACACTACATAATCAAAGCATTACATAATCTTGTTTAACAGGTTAACGAATGAGCAAAGTGGGAAAAGATCGCACGCTTGAAAATACGATTGCTTCATTAACTAAACGGTTTGGTGAAGGGGCAATTATGCGCTTGGGTGATGCCCAACATATGCAAGTTGATGCGATTCCAACTGGTGCTTTACCTCTTGATATTGCTTTAGGGATCGGGGGCGTTCCCAAAGGGCGTGTAATTGAAATTTATGGGCCTGAGTCTTCTGGGAAAACAACACTCTGTCAGCACATCATTGCAGAATCGCAAAAACTAGACGGCATCTGTGCATTTATTGATATGGAGCATGCTCTTGATCCAGAATATGCCGCACGCTGCGGCGTTAATATCAATGATCTTTATGTTTCACAACCGGACACGGGTGAACAAGCGTTAGAAATAGCTGATGCATTGATCCGCTCTGGGACAATGGATGTTGTGGTCGTTGATTCAGTTGCTGCATTGGTTCCTCGTGCTGAAATTGAAGGGGAGATGGGGGATGCCCATGTTGGTTTGCAAGCCCGCTTGATGTCGCAGGCTTTACGCAAATTATCAGGGGTTATCAAGCAAACCGATACTGTTGTTATCTTTACAAATCAATTACGCTCTAAAATTGGTGTCATGTTTGGCAGCCCAGAAACCACGAGTGGTGGGAATGCTTTAAAATTTTATGCTTCAGTCCGTCTTGACATTCGCCGAATTCAAGCCATCAAGGCAGGGAGCGATGTTGTTGGAAATCGGACGCGTGTAAAGGTTAAAAAGAACAAAGTAGCACCACCGTTTACTGAAGCTGAATTTGATATCATGTATAATGAAGGAATCTCTAGAACAGGTAGTGTGATAGATCTAGGGGTAACTTATGAGTTAATTGAAAAACGAGGCGCGTTTTTCCGTTATGGAGAGACGCTTTTGGGTCAGGGACGAGAAAATGCAAAACAGTTCTTGGCCGAGAATTCAGCAATTTTGGCTGAGTTAGAAAATAGTATTCGGCGTGAAGCCGGACTACCAGACTTGGGTTTGGTAGATTGATTTTTATTATATTTGATTTTTGTTTTACGGCCGTTTCTGGCCGAGCCATTGGCTAAATTGAACGTAAATATTCTTTCGCAAATAAAATTTGAAAACGAGCATTTTTAACTAGCTTGACAACTCTAAATTACATTACATCAAACATCATTGTGAATAAGATGGGATTAAGGGTACGATATTTGTTTAATTATCAGTTAGCAGACAATATAAATACAAAATTGTCGAGCAATTGCATCCTAAAAACAACGCAGATAGAGCAATCTTCGCAGACGTTACGATGTTATTTTGATGTGTTGGGCTAGTAAAACGCACCTGCAACTGCAATAGGTGATTAATTGAGGCGAATGTCTCGTTCAAACTAAGCACAATCTTACATTAAGATTGTAAGTTATTTGGTCATAATCAATGGCCAATTTTGTGATAAGAATAATATAGCTTTCTTTTAGCCGTGGTAATCATTACATTACGACGGTTTTGTTTTTTATGGCAAAAATTACAGCGTTAACAAGACAGAAAAAAAATCCTAAACGGATTAATGTCTTTCTAGATGGTGAGTTTGCATTTGGGTTGGCGGAGTTTACGGCCGTTTATCTCAAAATTGGACAAGAACTCACCGACGCTGATATTGCCAAGTTACAATCTGCAGATGATTTAGAAAAAGCACGTGAAAGCGCTCTTGGTTTTATAGAATATCGCCCAAGAAGCATTCAAGAAGTGCGCAAAAATCTGCAAGGCAAAGAATATAACGAAGCCGTTATTGAACAAGTTATCAACCGTTTTCTCGATGTGGGACT
>JBNKHS010000104.1:0-11570 GCA_050290485.1 Promineifilaceae bacterium (SeqCode)
CAGATACGCAATTTATAGACGGGCACGGCCGTTCTTTGCTGCCTGGTTTTATCGATAGTCATTTCCACTTGATGCATGGCGCTTTGGGCATGGGTGATATTCAATGTTATGATGTTCAATCGTTGGCAGAGCTTGAAACGGCCGTTTCTGAATACGCCGCGCAAAACCCAGACCTCACCTGGCTGCAAGGACAAGGGTTACGCTACGATGTGCCGAGCAAAGAAGAACCGCTCACGCGCCACCACCTTGACGCCATTGAATCAAAACGGCCGTTGGTTCTTGTCTCCTTTGATGTGCATACTGCATGGGGAAATACGCTTGCTCTCGAAAAAGCAGGGCTATTACATGGGCTCAATGATCTACCTGGCAGTGCCGAAGTGATGATGGGTGAAGATGGGCTTGCCCTAGGTGAAATCCGTGAAGAAGCGGCGATGGCAAAATTCTTTGCCCAAATTCCAGAACCAGACGATATTCGTCGGCGCACCTTAGTCAAGCAAGCATTAGCTTACCTTGCCTCACTCGGCGTCACCAGCGTACAGAATATGGATGGAGATGCACAACAGACCGCATTTTATGCTGCAATGGAAGATGCTGGGGAACTAACATTACGCATCTACATGCCCTTCGATATCAAACCAGACACCCCATTTGCAGCGATTGCCGACAAAGCCGTCCCCATGCGTGACCAATTCCAATCGGAAATGGTGCGTGCCGGCTGTGTGAAATTTTTTATGGATGGGGTGTATGAAAGTTATACGGCCGTTACCCTTGATGGCTACCCAGACCAACCCAACAATCATGGCGAAGCAATATTTTCAACAGAACATTTTGCCAAAATGGCCACAGAGGCAGACAAACATGGGCTGCAAATCTTTGTCCATGCATGTGGCGATGGCGCTGTACGCCGTGTGCTCGACGGGTATGAAACGGTACAAACGCAAAACGGCAAACGTGACAGCCGCCACCGTGTTGAACATATCGAAATGATTAGCTCAGAAGATGTGCCTCGCTTCCAAGAATTAGGCGTATTAGCGTCTATGCAACCACTCCATGCTCCACTCAAAGAAAATGATCCTGATGTTTGGCCCACCCGCGTTGCAGAATCCGCATGGGATCGTGCCTTTGCTTGGCATACCCTGCGTGAAGCGGGTGCATGTATTGCCTTCGGCAGTGATTGGCCCGTTGTGTCACCTGACCCCATTTTAGCCATAGCTGGTACAATCAATCGACAACCTTGGAAACCTGGTGTTCACGCCCACAATCAAACCCTGACAGAAGCCATTGCCAGCTACACCAAAGATGCTGCCTACGCCGAATTCGAAGAAAATAGAAAAGGACAGATCAAGGTAGGGATGGTTGCCGATTTGGTGTTACTCACCGACGATATTTTTGCTGTTCCCCCCGATAAGATTCAAGATGTACGTGTGGCCATGACATTTTGTAACGGCCGTCTTGTCTATAATCGCCGTTCTGCACAGAAGAAAATGAACTAGCTGATCAATTGTGATACTTAATAAACGATGATCTTGTTTGGAGTCAACTTCATTTTCAGCTAAAATGCGCCGCTGTTGAGTCTTAGAGGAACTATTTATTTATGAGTGACCAAGAGCCGGTTGTTAGCTTCCAAAATGTAAGCAAAAAATTTCGTTTCTCTAAAGAGACGCCCCAATCCATTTTGGAGATCCTAATTTCCGCATTTTCGCGCAAATCTGAAAGGCAAAAAGATAAAGGTGATTTATGGGCTGTCAATGATGTTAGCTTTGACATTTATCCCGGCCAAGCATTTGGCATTGTTGGGCGCAACGGCAGTGGCAAAAGCACCATTCTCAAACTCATCACCCGTATTTTGCGCCCGACAAAAGGCAGGATTGTTGTAAACGGCCGTATGAGTGCTTTACTTGAACTCGGGGCTGGCTTCCACCAAGACTTAACTGGTCGTGAAAACGTTTACCTCAATGCTTCTCTGCTTGGCCTCACAGAAGAAGAAACAAACGCCAAATTCGACGATATTCTCGCCTTCTCCGAACTTGGAGAATTCATCGACATGCCTGTCAAACATTACTCCTCTGGCATGTATATGCGTCTTGGCTTTAGCGTCGCCATTCACGTCAAACCTGATATTCTCATCGTCGATGAAATTCTCGCAGTTGGCGACCGTCCCTTCCAAGCAAAATGTATCGACGCCATTATGGACATGAAGCGAAAAGGCGTCACCATCATTTTTGTGAGCCACGACATTAACTTGATGAGAAACCTTTGCACGCATATCTTGTGGATTGACAAAGGTGTCATGAAAGCAATTGGGCAAGCAGATGATGTTGCCCTTCGCTACACTGAATATTCCAATATGCGCGAAGGCCAGCAACTCCTTTCTGCTGAGTTCGAAAGATGGGGAACCGGCGAAATAGAAATTACAGATGTTCGGCTCCTTAATGCCAATGGTGAAGAGGCAAATATCTTCCTAACTGGGGATTCCTTGACGATTGAAATGGAATACATCGCCCATCAACCTATCCCAGACCCAGAATTTGGTTACGCCATTTTTCGTGAAGATGGCACACACATTAACGGCCCCAATTCACGCTTAGCTGGCGTAAAAACAGGCATCGTTAAGGGGACAGGCATTGTGCAATATCAAATCAAACGGTTGCCTTTTATATCAGGTACATATTTCGTCTCAGCAGCGATCCATGACACACGTTTTCCAAACTGTTATGATTTTCATAAAGATGCGTATCGTTTTCGCATCACACCCGGAGGCACAACAGAACAAGATGGGCTCTTGGCCTTAGAAGCCCATTGGACATGGCAAGAAACATCACAATCAGAAAAAAATCCGACACCCTCAACAATAATGGAACAATAAGAAATTATGAAACAATTTTTCACTTACTCACAAAAAAAGATCGTTATTCTCTTCCTCGGTTTTATCCTTCTCCTTTCATTAACAATCACAATTTCACTATACGCAAACGCTCCGAGTGAATCTACAGGAATCAATGAAGGTCCAAATTGCCGTTATGGCGTTGCAACTTTTCACGAGACAGATAATCCTTTTATCAATCAGCTAAATGCAGGCTGGGCCGTTAACTTTAAGGGCGATGCCATACGCACACTCCCAACTGACGTGGAATATGTGCCCATTATTCGCATTTCCCAAAAAAGAGTTGATGGCAATCGTATTGATGATTACTCTTTATGGTCTCCCAATTCATGGACAGCATTAGGTAATTTAATTGATGCCAATCCAGGGAAGTTATGGCTTGTTGGTAATGAAGTTGATCGCCACTCTGCTCAAGACGACATGATGCCCGATGTGTACGCCAAAGCTTACCATGAGATTTATGAATTCATCAAAGGACATGATCCTTCCGCACAGGTAGCAATCTCTGCGTTGGTCCAAGTTACACCGGGACGTTTGCAATATTTAGATATTGTTTGGGATTCTTACCTGGAAAGATATGGTACGCCGATGCCTGTAGATGTCTGGAACTTTCATGTTTATGTACTGCCTGAAATACGTACAGATGGAACTGATTCAGCAGCAGCTGTGGCTCTGGGTACAGATCCTAGCTTAGCTAAACTTGAAAGCTTTATTCCTCCCAGTGGCCCATTTCTTGATTGTGCTCGGGACGATGTGTACTGCATGGCTGAACATGATGATATAACCATATTTATCGATCAAATTATAGCAATGCGTCAATGGATGAAAGATCACGGACAACAGCACAAACCTTTAATTTTATCCGAATTTTCTACCTTATATCCCTATTCACAAGAAGGGGATAGCGACCCCAACACCTGCTTCACTAAAGATGAAAATGGGAATTGTTTCACCCCCGCACGTGTCAACCAATTTATGGACAGTACATTTGCTTATTTAGAAAACACAAAAATCGCGTCTTTGGGATATCCCTATGATGACAACAAGTTGGTACAGCAATGGCTTTGGTTTGCTATGAATCAAAATTATATTGACCCAATACATCCTCCAAATGAAATTTCATCGAACAAGTTGGTTAATTACGCGCCAAACACAACAACCCCTACAAGTCTAACAGCAATGGGCGACAATTTCCGTAATCATGTAACTAATATTCCTGCGCAAATTAATTTGGTGCCTCTTAATGCCTCCAATAAGGTTGTGTTTGGCACAACGAGCACACCCATTTCGGTAGATATCTTGAATAATGGCAATACAACTAACAAAACAAATTACGAGGTTACATTTTATTCAGATGCGTCTTTAAGTATAGGTTCATCTATTGGCACGGCCGTAATTACTGAAGATCTTCTCGGATGTGCACGTCCCACGCAGAGAGCGGAAGTAACCTGGAATGGGCTAACCCCTGGAATTCATCAATTTTGGGCAAAAGTAGACGACGTTAACAACGTAGGCGAAAGTAATGAATCAGATAATGTTATTTCTGGTTATGTATTTGTTGATCCCCCAGAGCAAGTTTACCTGCCAACCATTCAACGGTAGTCGCCAGCTCATTTACCAATTTTTGTTTTAAGAAGAGGGTCTGATTACAGACTCTCTTTTTTTGTTGGCTTAAAGAAATTGCTTTGCTAAACTCAGAAGGTGACTATAGAAATTGACTCATCGGGATCCCTGTTTTATAACCTCATTTTATTCGGCCGTTTATTGCGGGCATTAGGCATGGATGTCAACCCGGGGCGGATGGTTGATTTAGTACGTGCCCTAGAGTATGTGGAGATTGGCAAAAAACCTGATTTTTACTTCACTATGCGCAGCTTGCTTGTCCATGAACAAGAGGAATATGCGCTATTTGACGAAGCATTTAACCGCTTTTGGCGCAAACGTGCAGAAGATGATCCTTTGTACGAACTGTTCCAGTTTCGACCACAAGAAGGTCCACAAGAAGAGCCAATTGTGACTGCACCGCCGCTCAAAGAACCAGAACGTTTAGGTGTAGCTGAAGATGGAGATGATCTCCTTGAAGTTTTAGAAATCACACAAACATATAGTAATCGTGAGCTCTTGCGACAAAAAGATTTTGCGGATTTAACGGAGGATGAGCTGCGTGCGATTAGATGGTTAATGGCTCAGATGGTTTGGGATTTGGGGATGCGCCGTACACGGCGTTTGAAAGCAGGTAAAGGAATGCAGTTCGATCTCCGTCGCAGTTTGCGCCAAAATTTACGCTATGGTGGCGAAATCATGGAGTGGCCGCGACGCGAAGCAAAATTTAAACCACGTCCTATTATTGTCCTGGCAGATATTAGCGGTTCGATGGAGCGTTATACACGTTTATTGTTGCATTTTATATACAGTATGTCCTCTAGCCTAACGCAATCGGTGGAGTCATTTGTATTTAGTACACAACTTTCACGTATCACGCGACAGCTGAAACAACAGGATATTGACCATGCCATTCGTGAGGTGTCAAGTAGTGTCCATGATTGGTCAGGAGGAACGCGCATTGGGGATGCACTCAAAACATTTAATTTTGATTGGGGGCGTCGTGTTTTAGGTCGTGGGGCTATTGTATTGCTAATCAGTGATGGTTGGGATCGCGGTGACCCAGAATTGTTGCGTATGGAAATCGGCCGTTTGCAACGAAGTTGTTATCGATTGGTTTGGCTGAATCCCTTGCTTGGTTCGGAGAGATATGAACCCTTGACGCGAGGAATGCAAGCTGCACTGCCAAATATTGATGATTTTTTACCTGTACACAATTTATCGAGCTTAGAAGATTTAGCAACGCATTTGTTACAATTAACTAGTGAAAAACGGCCGTCTCGCCAGCAACAAATTTCATTAACAGGGGCGGCATTTATCCGCAGGCGTTAAGAGAAGATTTTAGTCAAATTTGAACATGAACAGCAACCCGTTTGATATCGATCTTGCTATTGCCAAAATACGAGAAGCGGTACGGCCGTATCCACCAGCGGCCATGTTTCAACTTGCAGATGAAGGATATAACACTCCTTTTCAACAACTCATTGCATGCATCATCTCCATCCGTACTTATGATGAAGTAAGTATCCCTGTAGCAAAAGCACTATTTGCCCAAGCAAAAACGGCCGTTGCCATAGGCCAACTCACTGTAGAGCAAATTGCAGATCTCATTCAACAAAGCACCTACGCGGAGCGCAAAGCAAGCCAAATCAAAACCATCGCACAACAAGTTATTGAGGAATTTGATGGAGAGCTTCCTTGTGACAAAGAAACCCTCTTATCATTTGCTGGTGTTGGCCCCAAATGTGCACATCTGGCCTTAGGCATTGCTTGTAAGCAACCTTATATCAGTGTCGACGTGCATGTGCATCGTATTACCAATCGTTGGGGATATATTCAAGCCAAAACCCCAGAAAAAACGATGGTCGCTCTAGAAAAGCAGCTGCCGCAAACCTATTGGATTGAAATCAATCGCCTCCTGATCCCCTTTGGCAAACACATTTGCCAGGGCCGTGTCCCTCGTTGTAAATCATGTCCTCTTTTTAACATCTGCGCACGTGTTGATGTTCGTTCCTATCGCAGCTAAACGACCAAAGTTTGTACAAGAATTCAAGTTCTCAAGCTATACTTTAAGTAAATTCCGGAAAGAAGTTTAAAAACGAATGTCGTTTCGGAATTCAGTTTCAGGAGAATGAAAAAGATTCCAGCTTGTTTTAATTTAAGCTACTTTTCGTTCTCCACTTATAAGAACAAGCAGCGTAAGAGAAGGATAGCTATGCAAGAAGTCATCCAAGATATTGATAAATGGCAAGTTGAACATGATAATCCTATCGCCATCGCTACGGTCGTACAAACATGGGGGTCTGCACCACGCAAAGAAGGCGCCAAAATGGCAATTACGCCCAATGGCGCCATGAGTGGCTCTGTTAGTGGTGGTTGCGTTGAAGGCGCAGTTTTTGAAGAAGCAGTTGCTACTCTTGAAACAAAAACGGGGAAATTGCTCCATTTTGGGGTTGCCGATGAAACGGCATGGGATGTAGGATTAGCCTGCGGCGGCATCATTGAGCTGTTTGTTGAACCCCTCAATCAAGAGATTTACACCTTTCACCGACAACTACTTGCCGAGGGCAAAGCTGGAGCAGTGATTACCATTATTCAAGGGCCAACCAGTAAATTAGGTCAAAAGTTAGCCATCAGCCGCCAAGGTGACACCGTAGGCTCCTTAGGCATAGAATTGGATGCGTTAGCCATTGCAGCTGAAAAGGAGTTACAACGGCCGTCTCGCGCACAGCTTACAGATGAAGTTGAAGTTTTCATCGACACAGTGCGCCCGGCACCAACGTTGGTGATGGTTGGCGGTGTACATATTGCCATTGCCCTCACGAACTATGCCAAGGTGTTGGGCTTCAATACGATTGTAGTGGATCCGCGACGCGCCTTTGGCAGCGAAGCACGTTTCCCTCATGTCGACAAACTCATTCAAGCGTGGCCGAAAAAAGCGTTTGCTGAAATTCAACTGACTCATGAAACGGCCGTTGCTCTGCTCACCCACGATCCTAAAATTGATGACCCTGCATTGGAGGCAATCCTCAACAGCAACGTGTTTTACATTGGCGCCTTAGGCAGCAAAAAAACACATGCCAAACGCGTTGCACGTCTGCAAGAAAAAGGATTTAGCGACGCTCAAATCGCAAAAATCCATGGTCCAATTGGGTTAAGCATTAATGCCCAAACACCAGAGGAAATTGCTCTCTCCGTGATCGCTGAAATTATTAAGATGTATCGAGGCTAATTATGAATGATGAACTAAATGAAACGGCCGTATCTACTGCGCTCAAAAGCAACTGGATTGCCCACACCTATCGCTATTTCCCATCCATCGACTCGACTAACGACGAACTCAAACAACAAGTTGCGCAAGGAGATGAATTTTCCTTGCCTAATGGCACTGTGTTCCTCTCCGATTTCCAAAATAGGGGCAAAGGAAGATTTGATCGTAAATGGGAAGTCCCAGCCCGATCTTCCTTACTGTTCTCCGTTCTCTTTCGTCCTAAATGGCCCGTAGAGCGTACCAATTGGTTAACGATGATTGCCAGTCTTGCCGTCTGCGAAACAATTGAAACACAAACGAATCTTACTGTTGGTATCAAATGGCCCAACGACGTTATGATTCAACTGAACAATGTTTGGCACAAAGTTTGTGGGCTGCTTTTAGAAGGTGATTTTGATACGAACGGCCGTTTAGCAACGGCGATTATGGGTATTGGGCTCAATGTCAACATATCCCAAGTAAATTTACCAGATGCGATCACCCCACCTACCAGCTTATCCGCGGCGACAGGGGAACCCCACCCCCGCCTTCCCCTTCTCCTTGAGATTTTGCAACGCATTGAACGCTATTATGAAACGGCCGTATCTGGCCAATCACCACATGCTGCTTGGAACGGCCGTTTAATCACACTAAACCAAGCAGTAACTGTCACCAATCTCAACACAAATCAAAAAATCAGCGGCATGGCGAAAACAACAACACCCACTGGAGAACTCATTATCATCGACCACGAAAACAAACAGCACATCATAGTTGCAGGTGACATAACAATGCGTCAATAAACCGATAATTTTTTTGACTTTTCATAAGAATCCGTGTAGCCTATCAGCAATTAACTTAACCATAATCAACATTGCGCCCCTACTAATCCAGCAAAGAGAAAAGTAAGCGCAAGGAAATGAAAGCATAGCAATCAATATTTTAGGAGGCAGTAAATGTCCGATTTTGACTTTGATGACGATCTATTTGGATCAGATGATGATCTTGATTTCGCCTCAGAACATCCCTTTGATGATCAACCCCTTCCGCTTCCAGAACCCGAAGACTCCATTGAAGAGCTGCGTAATCGTACCTCACGTGGCGAAGGTATAAATGATGATTTAGACGGAAGCGATGATTTTAACTATGATAATAACGACAGTAGCAGCAGTAGCAGTGGGGGTGGCAACAGCACAAGTTTTTCATTGGATCAGTTTAACTCTGGTCAGCGAGTTATTCTTGGTGTTTTTGTCGTCATTGACGCGCTACTTATCGTTTTCGCTCTCCTTTTAATAATCGGCATTATTTGATAAACGGGACGGTTCAAAAATCATTAACAATGGGTACTACATTCCCTCAAAACAAACAGGGTACAGTTAACTGTACCCTGTTTCTGATTATTCAATACCAATCATTTTTGTTCAATTTAAGGGGCTGTTGACTCTTCAGCCGGAGGCTCTGCAGAAACGGCTGGCGTTTCTGGGTTCGTGTCAACTGTGGGCACAATACCTGGACCCGGCAGCACTAATGTCGGGGTCATACCTTCAGGTGTAAAGATAACTTTATCTGTTTCATTCAAAGCACTTGCATTTGCTTCGGCTAATAGCAAAGATACATATTCCGGATTAAGCTGATAAATTTGCGCCAATACTTGTTGTAAGGCCGTATTCGCTTCTGCCTCTGCTTTTGCAATTTCCGCTTGAACGCCGGCAATTGTCAAGTTCTCTTGTGCCGCAATCAATTCATTCGCCTTTGTTGCTTCGATAACTTCCTTCTCTGTTTGCAAACGTTCTAATTGATTTGCCCGTTCAGCTTCAATAACTACAAGCTGCGCATCAAGCCGTTCTTGTTCTAATTGTGCCAGTAAAATCTGTTGACGTGTTTGTTCTTGGATACGGCTTTGTTCCACACGAATTTCACCCTCTTGGCGGGCTTGTTCAGCTTGCGCCTCGGCGCGTGCCTTCAATTCATCTTGTGCCGCCTTCTCAGTCTCTAAACGGCTCTGTACAATAGCATCTAAAGCCGTTTGTACCGCCGGTGACAAGATGACTTCAGGCACAACCAAATTTTCAATACGTAAACCAATATCGTTAACTGACAAATTTAATTGCTCATCAATACATGCTCGTAATGCATCACGTGAAGTTCCAATAATATTATTATCAAATGTTCGATCTCCCACACAAACCTTCATCGCCTGACGTGCTAAATCTTGTACTCGAGAACGCGCCAATTCATCTTCAAGATAAATACCTCGATAACGAGACCATTGTGCCCGAATTAAATCTGCATCTCCCACCCCAGGGCGGAAAACATCACCCGTTACTATTAATCCAATGCGCTGTTTATCTGACGTAATAATTTCTTCATCCCGCACCTCAAATGGTATGGCTTGTGAAGAGATTGTTTCCAAACCCACATAAATCCCCACATCACTATACACACCGGGGCCAACCACATTTTGAATTTGTCTGTTCTGGAACTGGATACCAACCTCTTGTTCTTCCACTGGGGCTAAAAAGTAAAAAAAGTTGCCAGCTAAATTTAGTAGAAAAAAGAGAAATCCGATTGCGATAATTATGATTAAAATCTTCCCAAGATTAAAATTGGGGAAGTTTCGCCTTCTGTTGGTAGATTCCATTGTCACTCCTTTTGCTTGATTAAAGCATTCTATATCCCCATATATGGGGGAAACTAAACAAAATTACGCTTTTTTAGCATATATATACGTTTTCATTACGTAGAATGATAGCAAAAGGGTGCAAAAATTGGAACCACTCTTTAAAAGGTAAGTTCACGAACCATCCAAATAGTGAGATTAGCTTCGAAACAAAAAGCAACTATATGGTTGAGAATATCAATCATAGCCATGTACATACCTAAACTCATGACATGCAATACAAAAAGAAATAATATCTAAAGGTAGGTAATCTGTAAAAGCATAACGGCCGTATTTCTCAATTTCCAGCAGTTACGTAAGAGATTCCCATCTCCCCACATCAAAGCCAATTGGATGACATAGACACACAGGTGTTCTATAATCAAAGTCGTCCTCGTATTTTCCCCTCACCTTGCGAAGCCCCCTACGCTGCGTGGGAAATACTCCTTTTGAGTTCTGTGGGTTTTAACAAATTTAAGCATAAAGCGTAACAATCTTTACGGTTTATGCTGCATAAAAAAATTACTCGTAAAACTCAGCTTATTCATAATCTTGTGTGCCTAACACAACCACTCTACTTAGGAGGTAGAAGATGAATTTCTTAGGAACCAATTTCAGACTTCATAACAAACGCTTGGCAGTTGTCATTTTACTTTTGCTGACCCTACTGCTTGTCGCGTGCGGTGGCGGTGCAGCCGAAGAAGAAGCCCCTGCCGCAGAAGTCCCTGCTGAATCCAGTGAAAGTGAGGATACCGAAGCAGAAGCCCCCGCTGAAGAAACAATGGAAGATGAAGCCCCTGCCGCTGAAGAAGCAGAAGAAATGGAAGAAGAGATGCCCGCTGAGGAATCAATGGAAGATGAAGGGGAACATGCCATGATGCAAGAAGGCACCTTGCGCATTGCCTCTCAACCCATCGTCCAAATCGATCCCGGTCTTGTTTCTTCCGATGCAGAAGTGATGATTGCCAACGCCGTTTACGATTACTTAGTTGATGTTGATATAAACAACAACCTTATTCCACGATTGGCAAAAAGTTGGACACAACCAGACAACGTAACCTATATTTTTGAATTAGAAGAAGGGGTTACCTTCCACGACGGCTCCCCATTCACCGCAGAGGATGTGGTGTGGACATTTGATCGTTTGCGTGATGCAGATTTAGGCTTGCCTACCT
>JBNKHS010000105.1:0-11499 GCA_050290485.1 Promineifilaceae bacterium (SeqCode)
GAGTTGGAGCAGGTTTTTGTCGATTTGGGGCTAGGCCCGCAGCTTAAAGGTGGCAAGAATCCTATTCCGCAACTGTCGAAATCGTTGCGTGAGGGACGGCACTCAATTTGGGACTACCTTGATTTTAACCAAACAACAAAGCATACGAATCTGGTGATTTTAGGTGCACCGGGTAGTGGTAAAACAACGTTACTAAAGCATTTGACGCTTTCATTAGCGGCCCCAGAAACGATTGATACGCCTGCCCACGCCCTAACGGCTACGCCTATTATGTTTTTCTTGCGGGATTATGCTGCACATATTGTAGATGACCCGCGTTTCACTATTCTCGATGCTGTGCGCTTAGAAATGCAAAAACGAGAGGAATCATTTCCTTTGCAATGGTTAGTGGAGGATTTAGAAAACGGCCGTTGCATTATCATGTTAGATGGGTTGGACGAGGTCGCCAATCTGGATGTACGACAGAAGGTCGTTGCCTGGGTAAATCGACAGATGCAACAATATAAAACGGCTCGTTTTGTAATCACGTCTCGTCCCCATGGATATGAATCTAATCCGCTTAATGATATTGTTGTCTTAGAAGTACGGCCGTTTACCGAAGCACAAGTTCATGAGTTTGTCCATAATTGGTATTTGGCAAATGAAGTGATGAGCGCCCAAAGGCGCGACAAAGGGGTAGAGCTAGACGCTCGTGCAGGAGCCAATGATCTGCTAAAACGATTGCGGCAAACACCCGTCTTGCTGGATATGTCTGTTAATCCACTTTTGCTTACGATGATTGCAACCGTACATCGCTATCGCAGTAGTTTGCCGGGGCGGCGTGTTGAACTCTACGAAGAGATTTGTGAAGTCTTTTTGGGGAAACGACATCAAGCGCGTGGAATCGAATCGGATTTGACCCCAGCACAGAAGAAACGTGTGCTGCAGCCATTGGCTTTTTACATGATGCTGAATAATCAACGCGAGATTAGCATTCAAGATGCAATTATGGTGATAGATCAACCGTTGAATCGTGTTAGTCCGCAAAGCCCGCGCGAAGAGTTTTTACACATGGTTGAAGATACCTCAGGGTTGTTGGTTGAGCGCGAAAGCGGGGTTTTAGGCTTTGCCCATCTGACGTTTCAAGAGTATTTAACGGCCGTTCACATTCAAGATCAACATTTAGAAGTGGAACTGATACAGCGTGTAGAAGATAGTTGGTGGCACGAAGTTATTCGTCTTTACACCGCGCAAGCAGATGCCACCCAAATTATTCGCGCTTGTGTTGTACGCAAACCCCCTTCAATTCCAGCACTAACCTTGGCGATGGAATGTTTAGATGAGGCCCGAGAAGTGGGTGCCGATGTGCGCTTTATTGCCGATCGGCTGGAACAAAGTGTTGAAAATGATAATCCTGAAGTGCGCCGTGTTGGCGCCGAGGTGTTGTTGCAATTGCGTTTGCGGCGCATGGTACGGTTGAGCGAGGGACGCTATACCGATAACTCCTTTGTTTCCCATGCTGAATATCAACTTTTTTTGGATGCGGAAATGGAATCGGGACGTTATCATCAACCGGATCATTGGCGTAGTGATCGTTTCCCTGCTGGGCGTGGTCGTGAGCCAATTGTGGGAATACGGCCGTTAGATGCAGAGGCATTTTGTAAATGGCTGACTGACAAAGATCCCAATGGATGGCGCTATCGCTTGCCAACAGAGCAAGAGCGTAACATTGAGCATTTACTCAATGAAGACTTGAATGAAAATCAATTTGTCACCCATTGGTATCGTGGAGTCGATCAACACCTTGTAGGGCAAGCGACAAATTTAAACAAAGTGCGCAGCAAGGAGCTGTTGCGGCAGCTTGAACAACGACTCATCAATGATCACATGTTAGATGTGAGCTTGTCGCAAAACCAACATCAATATACGCGCTTACGTCAAATTATCTTAGGACGCATGCAGCATCGTGGGTTTACCTTGCTCGATTTCAATCGCCGATTAAGGGTGGAATCGAATATCAGAGAAGACCTTTCTATTTATTTTGACCGCATGCGTGATCGTGTAACTCCATCTCGCTCATTGGCTTTGCAGCAAATGTTGACCAGAGCAACAGAACAAGTGCAAAACCCCAATTTAACGCATGCACACAGCTTGTTTTTAGATGATATGGTAGAAAAAGCGAAACAACTTTCTCAAACAGTTGAACGTGCCCATCACATTGATGCTCAACCAGAGCTAATGCGTAATGTAGAACGGAGCCTAACTAGAGCTCGTGAGTTAATTCAAAGAGGTAATCGACAGGAAAACGCGCTCTTTTTGCATCGTGAACTCACCCGTCATCTTGGCACGGCCTTGCGCTCGATGCGCCAATTGAGCGAGCATGTCGTGAAGGCACGCGCAGATGCACGTACTCGTATTCGGGCTATCTCCTTGCGAGAAATCATTCAGCTTATGAATGAACTAGATGCTCAACCCGCAGCAAGTAACCACACTAAAATGAGACGGAAACATATGGAAATGTTAAATGATTACATTGATTTATATGTTGATGTTGCTATTTTAGAAGAAAGAATCACAGAAAATATCCCTGCAATTGAAGGACTTCGTTTGATTTGTGAACGCGTGTAAAATCCGATTTTTACGCTAAATCCGGAAAGTATGAAGTTGTTAGATTTGTCAGAATTATTGTTTGCACACGAGAAGGTCTGTTGCAAATTTGTCAGAGCATGTGTTCTCCAGTGACTTAGAATAGAAGGAAGCGTTGGCATACCTTCTACATTGGAACAAAATTTAAGCGATAGAAGGGTTTCGCTTTTACAGGCACATTTTCTTGACACAATTTGGTATGGGAATTTACAAAGCGTTGTTATGATCAACGGTCAATGACGATAACAAATTGCTTTGGGTTTTCACTCGGCAGACTATTATGGATATTAGGTATTCGTTCATGGCATATACCCCGGCGAAGCACCCCGAAAAACCTGTTTTTAGGCAGGTAAATTTGCAACAAATTATGCATGCAATTGAAGCAGATCAATGTGTGTTTGTGCTTGGTCCGCGCCATCGTGCAAAACGGGAACTGTTGGAAGTTGCTGCGCAGCAGCTACAAGATTCGGGAGATTGGTATGCCAGTTATTTAAGTTTACGCGATGTACCAATTGTCAGTGAACAAACCTTTTTTGTAGATTTGGCCACAGAGTCATTATTAATTAGTGAGGCTGATTTTTTTACAGGGCTATATCAAAACTTAATGCGACAATGGCCTTTCACTAATTCCGGACGAACCAACATGCCGACGACGGTAACAGAATTTCGTGATGCTTTGGTGGCTTTAGTGGATGAAAGTCAGCATCACTTGTCGATGTTTGTGGGGGATTTGGAAATGGCCCCCCCTAATTTGGTGACGGGTTTGTTACAGGCGTTGGGCATGGTGTATACGGCCGTATCTGGGCGGCGTAGTCGGGTGCGTTTTACGGCCGTTTTGGGTGGTGTGTTAACCCATCATCAGATTTCAGATCCATCTGTCGCACAGTTCCACAAGATTGCAAAACTTGTTTGGGTCGATAATTTAAACAAAGCTGAATGTGCCGCCTTCATCAAAGCACAATGCCATCCAGTGCAAATGAGTCCTACAGAGTTTGGTATTCAAGAATTGATTAAACGCTCGGGCGGAGATCAGTTTCTGATGGAAAGGATTTTACGGATTGCATTTAAGCGTATGCAGCGTAATCAACAATCAAAATTAACACCGGCTCGTGTTGATGAGGCGATTACCCAACTTCTTTCCTTGCCCCCCGACAAAGAAGTGTTAGATATTTTGCAACAGGTAGAAAGTGATCCCGATTTGCTTTTCTCGGCGATTTCAATTGCTGAGAAAGAAAAAGTGGTTGCCTCACAACTGCCCGCCGCTAAAGAGAAGTCCCCTAATTTACTCGATTTATGTGGCATGTTCCAACGGTCACGCCAGACGAATCAATACAGTTTTAAGAGCCAGTTGTGGCAAGAACTGTTTATGAAGAATTTGAACATGGCACGGATTGGGGGCGTTTATGCGATTGCGGGGTACTGGCAAGAGGCGTTTCGGTATTTAGGGGAGGCGATTCAGGCTGGGCATGGCCATATTAAGTCGGAGTTATTTACGGCCGTTATTAATGCCATGTATACCAAAGAAAACGCATTGGCTACCTTTGCTGTTTTAGGCAAAGGGTTAGATGCGATGTACCCCCAAAATGATGTACGAATTTACCGAAAGCTGGGGAATTATCTCCTTAAAGTTTATCCCACAGACAAAGAAACTAAACCAGAGAAAATTGCCCTGACGGTGCGTCGCCATCCTGTTGTGGCTGGTTTTTTGGGAGATAAGCACTCGGTGTCGTTTATTGAGCAAGATTCCCGTTTGTGGATTCCGCTTCGTACCGAAGCAGACAAACGAAGCACGATTGGTGTTGTTTCTATAGGTAATTTACTGTCACCTTCTTCGCCATATAAACGGCGAGACGAGGTGATGCAGTTGACTGGATTTTTGCATCAAGCCACCCATGTCATTCAGGATCGTGGCAAGTATGCAGATTTGTTGCAGGCGGCAGAGGAGCGGAGCAATAAGCTGAACTTCTTGAATGCGATTTTGACGCGAATTCTGAATTACCGTGATTGGGGTGAAATGGATATTTTGCGCCTTGTAGTGGGTGCTGCTACATCACCACAAGGGCTAGATTTCTCACGAGCGATCTTGTTTACGTTTAGCAAAGATAGGAGTGCCCTAAACGGCCGTTTAGCTTACGGATACCTGGATGAGAAGCAAACAAGCAAAGAACGGAACATTGTTTTGCAGCAATCAATCGACGAAATGATTGAACGATATTTAAGCCGCACCGAACAGGATGGAGAGCTGCAGCGCCGGGTCGAAAATTTATCAATTTCCTTGCACAACGATGAAAGCAACAGCTTTGTGCAATCATTTTTGCGCAATGTGCCTGTTTTAAGCACACCAATGCGCCATATCGACCGTATTCCGGCCACCTTTGCCAAACGGATTGGCACATCTCAATCCTATGCATTGATTCCTGTAAACGTTGCCGGACAACGTTGGGGCTTACTGTATGTTGATGATAGGTTTAGCAATCAAGCCTTAAACAATGAGCGCTTTGAGCTGTTGCAGACGTTTATGAATCAGGCAGGATTAACGTTGGAAAATGCCCGAACTTTGATTGCCGAGCGCGAACGAGCCAATCAGTTGCGCCAATTACTCAAAGTAGAAGAGCGCATCAATGACCAAATTGGGCGTTCGATGCAACAGTTGTTACATGAAATTGTGAACTCGGCCAGCTATATGTTTAATGCGGATAGTGTGGTGTTGTATCCTTTAAAACCGGGATCAGAAGCGGGTCAACTGATTTATGATTCTACGACCATTACCGCCCAAAATTTGAAGCACCCGATCCATGCGACAAGTCGTTTGCGGACGGCACATGGCATTGCGACGCGCGTTATTACGCAGGGGCAGTTGATTGTACCTGATGTCAATAACATGGAATATATAAACGGCCGTTCCTTGGCAACACATCCCTTTATTGTACGTGAGGGGGTGCGATCTTTTGTCGCTATGCGTTTAGGGTCAAAAGAAATGCCCGTCGGCCTTTTATTCCTCAATTGGTGGCAAGTCCAAGACTTCTCCAAAGAAAATCTGACACTGCTGGAAGTATTCGCTAATTTTGCGGGCGTTGCCATTCCCAGTGCGCGGCGGTATCAACAGCTGCAAGCAGAAAATTTGCGCCAAGAAAAAGAAATTAAAAATTTAGATGAGATATTTCAAGGGAACATTTACTTCCGCTCGGAAGAAAAAATGGATCAAGCCATCACCTTGACTTTGCAAAACATAAAAGAGCTAACCAATGCCCCTTACCTCTACCTGATTCGCAATGAGCCGTATCAAATGTGGCATCGCTACTTTTTAGACACAACTGAGGAAGGCTTGTCTGATTGGTTCAAATCATTGCCTCGGGGGATTGTCACCGAAGCGTTTACTCAAGCAAAGAGTGTGCTTATCAATGATTCACATCATCGTGGGTTGCAAAATCGGTACAACGAAGACACACAATCTGCGTTGGCTGTCCCCGTAAAGGTAGCCGATCATTGTCTGGCCGTCCTTTATTTAGAACACAATGTGCACGATGGCTTAACTGTTGCCCATCAAGAATCACTGGAAAAGATGGCGACAGGGTTGGCCTTGATTTTGGAACAAGCTGAACGCAGCAATGTGTTACGCGAGCTTTTAAATATTTCGCGACAATTGACGAATCAAGTTGATTTGAAAGCGGCGTTATCGTTTTTACTGAAACAGACGATGGGCGCCTTAGCGACGGTTGATGCTTTGGCCGTTTATTACAAAGATCGTGCCACGGGGCAGATGAAGTGTGGGTTTGCGCCTGGTTTGCAAGGGGAGCGGGTGACGTTTGACGACTCTCAAGTTACGGCCGTATCCAACGCTGTCATCAACAAAGTATGGGCTTCTGAAGATCCCGAATATTATCCCAACATTGTCCATCAAGCAGAGCTTCTCGATGCATTTCCGACTGCGTCAAAGCTTCAATCGGTAGCTGCATTTCCGCTAAAGATGGGGGAAGAGCGTGTTGGCGTCATGTTCTTTGGTTACAACTTCTTCCACAACTTTGGGCGCACCGAACAGAACATCCTTATTTTGTTTGCGCAGTTAGCAACGCTTGCCATTCTGCGAGTAACCTTGTACGACGAAGCAGAACAACGCCAAGCAAACTTAGATACAGTTGGGCGCATTACACCGATCATTAGTGCCAATTTAGGCTCCGAGGAAGATATTTTTGCTGTCATCGTCAAAGAATTGAAAGTGGCCTTCCCGATGGCTGACCATGTTTGTGTGATCAAAAAGAGTGAAGAGTTGTTTAGCACCCTAAACGAGGTTGTCAATGATGATTATTACAAGATGGAAGAACTGCCTCGCAACGGGGACACTTTTATTAGCATGGGACGCCGCGGGGTTGATACGCGCGTTTTCGTAACGGGTTACTCCGCACTTGTCCCTGATGTGCAGCTAGATCCAGATTATGTACCGCGCATCCCGACCACAAAATCAGAGTTGTTTGTTCCCGTACGCGTTAATAATGAGGCGCAATACATTTTGGCTTTAGAAAGTGACCAACCCCGTGCGTTTGGGGCAGATGACATGCGCTTGTTAGAGATGTTAGCTGAACATGTCGGTATTGCGCTGCAAAATGAGGAGCAATTTGCACGGGCGCAACGGCAAAAGGTGGGTGAACTAACGGCAATGATGGCGACAGGATTGATTCATGATATTAACAGTGCTGTGGCCAGCATCCCCGATCTTGTCGATGAAGTAGAAGAAAAAGCAGAGAAGGGTAAAGATTTCTCTTATCCATTGGCTGATTTACGTCGTAATGCAGAAATGACCGGCCGGATAAGCGGCCGTTTACGCGAATTCGTAATTACAGGGAAATATGAACCGGCCCAAGTGGATGTTCGCACCATGATCAATAGCGCCATTAACATCAGCAAATCTAGAGAGCCAACTCATGTGCAAACAAAATTAATTGCTCCCGACGAGATTCCAGAAATCCATGCTGATGAGCTGTGGTTACAACTGCTCGTTAAAAACCTGTTGGTCAATGCATATCGTGCTATTCCCGAAGACAAGGAAGGGTTGGTCCAAATTACAGTCGAAACAAGCACAGAATTTGTTATCTTGAAAGTACGGGATAATGGAACAGGTATTGATGAACAAACATTAGAGAAGATCTTTGAGTTTGGATATACAACCAAAGAGGGGACGCATAAGATGCAGGGGGTTGGCTTGTATCATAGTCGGCTGATTGCGGAGACCCATCAAGGTTATTTGTATGCAACAAGCGTTGTGGGCGAATGGACAGAATTTATAGTACAGCTACCCTACGTAAGCCCCGCAACCATTGAATTTAAGACATCACAATTACGTTAAGTATATTGTTTCAATAAGTATTTTAATACTCTGAATCTAGCGGTGGCTGAGCCTGTCGAAGCCAAAGCGTGCTATGCTTGGCATTTAGGCCAGCCTTCGGCAAGCTCAGGCCTCGTTTAGAAGATTAAAGCTTTTTCGTAACACTTTAATGACATGAAGGCCATGAAGTTTTATAAACAATGTGCTTCACAAATCGATTTTGGTTGACATAACAACTTCAAATGCTGATTTCACCATGACGGTGCAAATTGAAGTGCACGAAAAATATTATTCACAGGTCTAATAATTGAAATTTGGTAAGGCTGCTTAGGTGACATTGTGCACAGTTTACTCGTTGACAAATATGAAGGAGTAGGAAATGAACAACAATGTGCATGAGAAGAAAATCTTACTTGTTGAAGATTTAGAAGAATTCTATGCTCCCATCATGCGTTGGTTAAAAGAAGAGGATTATAAAGTTCGTCTGGCAACTTCGCGTAAAGAGGCGCAATCCGCATTGGCATCTGATCATTTCCATATGGGGATTATTGATATTCGTCTGGTGCATGAGGACAAAGATAATGAAGATGGGTTGTTATTGCTCGAAGATATTCGCGAGATGGGGTTGACTGCTTATTTTCCATCCATCATTTTAACAGCACATGGCAGTAAGGAACGTGTTTTGCGCGCCTTCCGCGATTTGGGCGTTTCTGGATTTATTGAGAAGGAGACGGGATTTCGGCGCAAGTTATTGGACGCAGTTGATGATGTGTTCAATAACAAAGTTAAGATCAAGTTTGATTTGCAATATTTGGGAAACGCCGAACAAATTTTTCGTGAGGTGGCCGAAGATGTGAATTGGTCGATGACGACGCCCCCACCGCCTTCGGTGTTGGCCCCCCAAATTCAAGATGTGTTCGGCCGTTTATTTGCCGATGCTGATCGCGTGCATGTATCTAAGTTAAAACCTGGTTTAACTGGTGCAGCTGTGGTGCGTGTCCAGCCTATGTATGAAAAAGGAGAATTGGGCCGCTCCTATGTCGCCAAAATAGGTCGCAAAGATAAGGTGGAAACAGAAAGCGATCGTTATGAGACGAATGTTGTTCGCTTTTTGCCTGTAAATACAGTGGGGCATATGGGCGTTGAATATTCACGAGACATTGGGGCGCTGCTGTATACGCTGGCTGAAAATGAAAACAGTCGGTTGGTAGAGTTTGACGAATATTATTATCATGCAACGGCAGAAGCAATTGTCGAGAGTTTAAGCAATTTATTCCATAAAACATGCCGTAATTGGTACGATCCTCGTCAACTTGAAATGGGGGATTTGCCCCAACTTTACTTTGATGCGTTTCGCATGGATGAAACCAAACTGATTAATCGTATCCAGATTGTTTTGCCAGAATTCGATCCTACTTCTGAAATGTTCCGTTTTGCGCCAGATGGCGCTCCCATGCGTAACCCGATTTCGTGGCTGCGCACTTATCGTGATGAATTGGTGATGCCTGTACACCAATGTATTACACACGGGGATTTGACAGGGCGCAATATTATGGTTGATGAAACTGGGAAGTGTTGGCTCATTGATTTTTATCGTACCTATCGCAGCCATATATTGCGTGATTTTATCATTTTAGAAACAGATATTATGTATCGACTGTTGCCTTTGGTTGGTATGGTCGAGTTTTTACAAATGCAAAAGTTTTTGTTAGAGGCGGATCGGGCAGGGATGCTGCCAACCTTACCGGCAAATATGTCGTCTGAGCTGCAAAAGGCGATTCAGATTGTGTTTGAACTGCGCAAGATGGCTTATCTGTTTGCTCGCTCTTTGAATGCTACACCTGAGTCGGTGCGTAAGGAGTATTTAGGCAGTTTGTTGATGGGCACATTAAATGCGGTCCGTATGCGCCACATTGAAGAGCAACGCAAGTTGCAAGCGATGCATACGGCCGTTTTGCTCGTTGGGGAAATGGATCGTTTGGCGGGACGGACGCCGATGAATGCAGCTGCTGATGTTGTGGGGGCGGCTGGGAAATCGAAGCCGATGGTGTCGATGGAAGATAGTGGCTTTTTTGCGCCAGCATTGGCGATGGCCACAGCGCAGCAGCGCTATTTGGCGGAACAGATGGTAGCTGGTGAAGTGATGTTATTTTTGGGAACGGCCGTTCCTGGCGGAGGCCCGTGGCCGAATGAAGCCCAATTGGCACAGAGTTTAATGAAAGAGATCGACTATACGGCTGTGGGCAACGAAAAAGCGCAAAAACTTTTTGCCTTTTATATGAACAAATTAGGTGATCGGGAAACATTAATTGATAAGCATATTGAATATTATCAAACGGCGACCCGGCCGAAACTATTCCGTCGCATTGCAAAGTTGAACTGGACGGCCGTATTTACAACTTTACAGCACGAGTTCTTAGAAGAAGCATATCAAAATACAGATAAAACTTGTGTAACGATTGAACCGCCCACCTTGGAAAAGTGTGAAAACTCATCTGCTGTGCCCATTTACAAAATTTATGGCACAATAAATGAGACACACCGTAGAGATAAAATACATGATTTGCCCATAACTGAATATGATTATCGTAATCGCCAAACTGTAGCGCGTGAACAGACCTATTGGCAGAAAATTGGGCAAGCCTTAGATGAGGGTATTTCGATCCTCATGTTATGCGCTACTGAAGATGAACTCATGTCTGCTTATGGTCAATATTTACCTTCAGATACATCTGGTTTGATCTGGATGGCTGGTGGTGCATTTTCCGAAGAAGAACAAGATGTATATCGCAACTTAAACTTGCGTGTTTTGCCAGATCATCCCGCAGAACTGTTAACTGTGTTATATTCATTGTTATCTGTTGAAGGGCATATTTGATGAGGGCTGAGTAGTGAGCGATGAGTAAGTTGCTTTTACTTTCTATTTTAACTTAACACTTTTTGATTAAGGACAAACTATGGGAAACGACAAAGTAAAACAACAGGAAGGATTTCGTCATTTAGAGGCCAAAAAATTATTTAATTGGGCCAAGGCTGGCGAATCAGCATCCATTGTAGGGATGAGTGGTGTGGGTAAGTCAAACTTATTTAATCACTTGCGTGCACCACAGACACAAAAGATGTATTTGGGAAGTAATGAGGATCGTACTATCGTGATCCGTGCTAATTTCCATTATGTCCCCGATTTTGCGGATCGCAGTGTCTATAGTTTACTCCTTGAACAACTGGAAATGTTAGATATTGAACGGTTTAATATTTCTGAAGACGTCATCAATCAAATTTACTTGCTGCATGAAAAAATGTTGGACGCAGGGGATGATGTCTTAAAAGTTCAACGTTATTTCAAACAAGCTGTCCGTATGATTTTGGGGAATTCAAATCGAAAGTTGGTTATATTATGTGACCAATTTGACGAAATTTATCAGGAAGCGTCCCCACGTCTTTTTGCCAATTTACGTGGTTTGCGTGAAGCATATAAGTATCGGGTTTCTTACTTTATTTTTACCCGTGATTTGATGACAAATTTGATTGATTTAGATGCAGAGCGTGAAGAG
>JBNKHS010000106.1:0-11488 GCA_050290485.1 Promineifilaceae bacterium (SeqCode)
TCTCGATATTGGCCTGCGAAATAGCCAAGCCTAAACCAACACCAGCCGTCTTATAGTTGTTCGTCACTTCCCCCCTAAAAAAGCGATCAAAAATACGGGCTAACTCTTCGTTGAGAATTCCAGGCCCATTGTCTTGTATATGACACACAAGCCATTCATCATTTTGTTTTTCTCTATGTGTAACGCCAATCTGAACACGGCCGTTTTCAGGCCCATACTGAATTGCATTTTCCAAAATGGGAGATAACGTGTCGTGCAAAATATTAGGAAACGCCAAGGCAAATGGTAACGGCCGTATCTCTTCTAACTCAATCATTATCCCCCTTTCCTCCGCGTTTTGACGCCAACGTTCAACGACATTATGCACAATTAAATGCATATTCGTGGGGATTAAAGAGACTGGTTTTGAAAAGTCTGCATCAAGGCGAGATAGTTCTAAAAAGCCATCAACTAATTTTTGTAAACGCAGCATCTCATTATTGAGAATTTCCATATAGCGTTCTTGCTTGTCTGGATTGCCCCGCTTCAAAAGTTCAAAATACATGTTGATATTGGTTAGCGGTGTACGTAACTCATGCCCAATACGAGAAACAAACTGGTCTTTTAACCGCTCTAATTCTTTTTGTGTGGTTACATCTCGTAAAACACCAACATATCCAACACTTTTCCCATCACTATCTTGTAACGGAGTCAAATTCAAATCAGCATCATAATAGTTGCCGTTTCGGCGCCGATTCACGACTTCGCCATGCCAAATCTTCCCGTCAACAAGTGCCTGATCTAAAGAATCAATGATTTTACGAGCAGTTTTCCCCCGCCAAATGGTTGCAAGCTCTCCTAAAAGATCCTCAATTTTGTATCCTGTTATTTTCTCTGTTGCTTTGTTGGCATACTGAATACGGCCGTTTCCATCTGTGAAATAAATTGCTTCTCCAACAGAATCTAAAACTGTTTGTAATCGCTTCCGCTGCTCATCCAACTCTTGTGTTCGGTCAGCAACACGTCTTTCAAGCTCTAAAGTGTAATCCTGCACCTGATCATGCAATCTCGCATTGTGAATGGCAATCGCAGCTTGATTGGCAAACAACATCAACATGCGTTTCTCGAAGGGCTCAAACTCATGGGCATTACCATATGACACATTGAGCACACCAACAACATTGGCGCCAATCTTCAGAGGCAAACTTGCCACCGCAAATTGCCCCCACTCGGGAACAGCTGCAAACAGTTCGTGTGTTGCAGAGTCAGCAACAAACAAAGGAACACCCATTTGGGCAACCTTATTCGTGACACCATTGGGTCTTGGCGAGGCGTAAGGCTCTAATGTGATACCAGAAGGATCAATGCCCAAACCAAAGGTCAATTGACCATCTTCATACAAAAAAATATCCGTAGAACCCGTCGCAAACAAACTGGCCAACGATTTCAAAATCGCTTCTAACACAGCGGGTAAATGCCGTACCATCACTAAGCTCGAGGTTGCGTTTTGCACAGCTTCCAATTCGCGTCGTCGCATACGTTCAGAATCTAAAACTTGGGCTAAATCAATACGTGCTGCAATTAAATTAGAAAAGGTTTGCGCTAGTCGCTTTTCTTCTTCTGTAAAATGTCGTTGTCTACGAACCGTATCGAAGCCAATAGAACCAATCATTTGATTGTGCACAATCAAGGGGGCAAGGAGTAAAGATTTCACTTGACGCTCTTCGATTAACGGCCGTATCATTGCGAACCTCGGATCATGGAGCGCATCATAACAAGCAATGGGTTCCCCTTTTGCCATGAGCTCACCCATATAATCATTTTCTTCCACTGGGATTTTTTGCCCTTGTAGAGAACGAACACCAGGAGCAGGGTTATCAGCAACAATGGTAAAATACTGATCTTGGGGATGAAATAAAGCCAAAGAAACTTGGTCAACATCTAACGCAAATGCTAAGCCTTGTGTGGCCACCCTAACAATCTCATGAACATCTTGCTTCAAATTCATGGTGACTGACATTTCATTTACCCACAACAACTGCTGTGCTCTCTTCTTTGTACGATTAAATAATCGTGCATTTTTCACAGCTAACCCAGCCTGATCCGCAAATGCTTTTAAGCCGTAAGCATGCTCCTCCTGAAAGTAGCCAAACAGTGTGCTAAACACCATTAAAAAACCAATGATTTGTCCATCAGATAAGATCGGAGCAATCGCTAAAGAGCGCACCCAATCAAAGTCAGGGCTGGTAATCCACCCAGGGTGGTTCATCACATCACCAATAATGGTCGGATTACCAGATTCTAAAACAGATGTCAGAATAGACGATTCATTTAACGGCAATGACCAGGTTTTGATAACATCGTGGCTGGGGATTTGGTGGTTTTGTACAGACAAGCGAACAGCCCGAATACTATCCTTTTCAATAAGCACAATACCTGCACCATCATGAGGGACAACCCGTCCCATATTTTCTAAAATATGGTCAAAAAGTTCTTCTAACTCTAGTGTACTGTTCAATTTAGTCGCTGTATCTTGTAACGCCTCAACTAAATCCCTTTGTTGCTTCTCACGTAATTCGGCTTCTTTTTTCTCTGTGATGTCAGCAATAATAGCGACAGACCTAACATAGTCGTTTTGCAAGTCTGGCACACCCGTAATTTGGACAAAAACAATCGAACCATCTTTGTGTACCAATCTTGTTTCATAGGTATTAGACTGCAACCTCAACCGTTTTTTGTGCTGCTTTATTTAATTCTGGAATATCATCTGGGTGGGTAAATTTATGTGGTTTGTTGCCAATAATTTCTTCAACGGTATACCCGACCATCTTGGCATATGCTGAGTTGCTATAAATAAAACGGCCGTCATAGGCTATAGCTGTAACACCATAACCGACACTCCCTAAAATTGACCAAGCAAAATCATCACCGAGTCGCTGACGCAATGCTTGCTGTAGCTTTTCTCCATTATCAACCATGCTGTCGTTCACCAATCAACGGGGAGTAAATAACAAAAAGCGCAACCAACCAGTTACGCTCCCAATGACCTTATTTATTTGCAACACTTACAGAATTAATCACGCAAAAATAGTTGCAACTGCCAATACACCGCAAGAAGACCACCAAGTACTGCCCCATTCCATAACCCAGCTTTCCCGGCAAAGAAAATATCTACCAAAGCCATTTCAGTAGGTATCATTTGCCACAGCCAAATCCACAATAATGTGCCCGTTAAAACACCAAAAATAAATCCAGCCAAGCCACCTATTAAAATCCCTTCCGATACTTCAAAAATAAACGCCTCGATGTCCACTTTATTTCCAATACGCTTCATATAAAAAGTGTACTCATGAAAAGCGGTCAAATCTGTAAGACCATAGTCATATTTCTCATAAAATGTGTAGGAATAACCTACTAGCAACCCACAAAATTTGAGATATGAACAACTATCGTCTCTTTATAATCATGTGTACAGGTTTCGGAAACAATCTGAGTTAACTTACTACTTTATAGGTGCTGTTATCCAACTTTGATGAAAATCTGGTGAATATAATAGTCAACTTGCACGGCAGATTATAATAAGAGAAGATACAATTCCGATTTGGAGAATGATTATGCCCACAGCCCCACTGAGAAGTACCACGCCTACTATTGATATTTATGTAAAGTTGGCCCAATACCCCATTTTGTGCGATCGTATCCGCCTACAGATGCGTGAAGAAATTTTTGCCCGCGGGATCATTAGCCAGCAAGATTTTGAAAAAGAAGTAAAACAAATTGCGACTGAGTCGCAACGACGAGAAGGACTGAATAATCCTACCAGTCAAGAAGATGAGGTTACATGGCAAAAAAGATTAGATGCTGTCCGCGAGTTACATACGGATATGTATTTTGCCAACAACCTTGGCAGTGGATTACTTGAGCAACTCATTGACAAGATCTTAAATAATCAAGAGATTGACTCTGGCGATGAAAATACAGAACTAACCTTTAATCCTGAAATTGCACCTTGGGCGCTGCTCTTTAAACAAGGTGAAATTTATGATGCGCTGCCGCCACCTAAAAAAGAGTTAGTTAAACATCATTTGGAAGAGATCAAAGTTGTTTTAATTAAACGACTACTATCTGACCAGTTACCGTTCATTGCTGTGGCCAAAAAGGTGTTTACGATCCGTGATTTGAAATGGATTTATGAGCGGCTTATTGGGGGTGGCAAGATTGGCGGAAAAGCAGGCGGCATGATGCTTGCTTGGAAGATTTTATCGCAAAATAAACCAGAGTTTGGTCCAATTATTGCTGATCGAGTTAGCATTCCTGAAACGTTTTTTATTGGCTCTGAAATTATTTACGAGTTTATTTACTACAATCAATACGAACGTTATGTTAACCAAAAGTATTTGCCACTGCACGAGATAAAAAACCAATATCCAGATATTTTAAACGCTTTTCTGGGAGGATCTTTCCCCGATTATATTATTGAACAACTTGAACATGTTTTGCAGCAAATTAACGGCCGTCCTTTTATTGTGCGATCATCAAGCCTGCTAGAAGATCATCTCGCGTACGCCTTTGCAGGTCATTATAAAAGCTGCTTCTGCCCTAATCAGGGAACTTTTGCTGAAAATTTAGTTGATTTTCAACAAGCCATAAAAGAGGTCTATGCCAGTACCTTTAACCCTAAAGCGATGGGCGAACGTCAAAAAAACGGTCTCATCGATTATGATGAACGGATGGCTATTATGGTACAGCCACTTATTGGTGAGCAATACGGCCGTTATTTTATCCCCACGGCTATTGGCACAGGACTCAGCCAAGAAATATCCCACAATTCAGGCAAGCCTGACGGGTATATCCATTTGACGTGGGGATTCGCCGAACGAACAGTTGGGTCGCAAATACAAACCTTTTGCAATATCAATCTTGGCAATCCAAAAGAATCGGGAATGGAGGAACAACAAAAAGAAGTTCGTGTTTTATCGCTAGACGATAATCGGTTCCAAACATTACCGCTAACCACAATTATAAAAAAAGATTACTCTCTGAGCACTTTTATCTTTTCAAATAAGAAAAACGGAACAGAGCCCCAAATTACGTTTCAAAAGGTTGCCAAAGATCCTAAATTTATCAAACTGATGCGCACAGTTTTACAACGATTAAAAACCGTATATAAAAATCCTGTTATCATTGAATTTAGTCTTGACATCAAACCCACAATTACAGGAGCAGACTATAAACTGTACATTTTACAATGCCATACGGATACGCAAGGTTAGGTTAGTTATTGAGCTTGTTGCAGGGCAATTAGTTTGGTAGATCAACAATGAATACAGCTATAATGCCAAACACGGCCGTTTCTGGCCAACAATTCATCCGCTTCCTTTGGTCCCCAACTCCCCTTATCATAGATCACCAGAGGCGAAGCCATCGAATCCCGCTCCCAACCATAAATAACAGGATCCATAAGCTGCCATGAGGCTTCAATCCCATCACTACGTGTAAACAAAGAAGCATCTCCACGCACAGCGTCTAACAACAACCGTTCATAGGCATCGGGCAACGAATTTCCGTGAAACGAATCCCCATAATGAAATTCCATATCCACCGACTGTGTTTGTGAAGAGTCTGGAACTTTAGCCTCGAAATTGAGATGAATTCCTTCATCCGGTTGAATGCAGATCGAAAGGACATTCGATTTAAAATCCTCATCCGACAACTCATCAAACATCAAATGGGGCGGCTTTTTAAACTCAATCACGATTTCTGTATTTTTTTTAGTCAAGGCTTTACCTGAACGCAAATAAAAAGGAACCCCTTGCCAACGCCAATTATTCACCCGTAATTCCATAGCCGCATATGTTGGAGTTATAGAATTGGGAGCCACACCTTCAGCACCTAAATAACCTTCATACTGTGCACGCACGGTATTTTGTAAATCGATGGGGCGAATGGCGCGGAATAATTTGGCCTTTTCATTGCGAACCTCATCCGCATCAAAAGAAGCAGGAGGCTCCATAGTAACAAGCGAAAGGAGCTGCATAAGATGGTTCTGGAACATGTCACGGACAACGCCAGCAGTATCATAATAACCAGCGCGATGTCCAATATCCACACTTTCTACGGCTGTTATTTGCACATTGTCCACATAATTCCGATTCCACAAAGGCTCAAATATTGCGTTGGCAAAGCGGAAGTACAAAATGTTTTGCGCTGTCTCCTTGCCCAAATAATGGTCAATGCGGTAAATTTGATGCTCATCTAAAACTTGGTGCAGAGCCTCGTTAAGTTCATGCGCAGAGGCCAAATCATGCCCAAAAGGTTTCTCCACCACAACCCGACGCCATCCCTCATCTTCATGCACTAAATCAGCACCACTCAAACTTTCGACAATAGGTACAAAAAACTTTGGAGCTGTCGCCATATAATAAAGACGATTCGCAGCCCCTTCTTCTAATTCCGTCAACCACTTGCCCAATTGAGCAAAGTCTTCAGCCGCTCCTAAATTACCCTGAACGTAATGTAAACGCTGGCAAAAATCGGGCCATTTTGCGGCGTCATACGCATCAGAAGCAAATTCCATCATACCTTCATACAAAATATGACGAAATTGCTCTTGTTCCCAAGGCCGACGGGCAAAGCCAACGATATTGAACTGTTGGGGTAAACGCCCTTTACGATAAGAGTTAAATAATGCAGGTATTAATTTACGACGGGTTAAGTCACCTGACGCACCAAAAATAATAATTGTGGTTTGCTCTGTGTTCATAACAATTGCCTTTTTAAGCAAAGCTCGCCCTATAACAGCGACAATACCTTTTTTGCTTACACTTAGGATGTTTTTTAGGAGTTTGTTGTTGTATTATTCGATTATACGACCCGATTGCTGTATTGCCATCAGTTTGCAATTTTGGGGCTTGCTGGTTGAGAGAGAGGCAAGATGATAATAAAGGTACTTCCTTTATTTGGCTTACTTTTGACTTCAATACGGCCGTTATGCCGTTCCACAATACGTTGACAAATTGCCAAGCCCATCCCCGACCCTTCAAATTGGGAACGATTATGCAAGCGATGAAACATATCAAACACCCGTTCACCATCTTGTTGTGCAAAACCAATCCCATTGTCTTTAATTTGAACCATGATCATATCCCGCCCATCTTCAACAATGTGCTCTGCCCGTATCTCAATCTTTACGGGTTTATCAAGACGGTGAAATTTCAAGGCATTGCCTATGATGTTTTGCAATAACCGCCACATTTGTGTTGGATTTGCTTCGATTGTAGGTAGGTCACCAATATTTATGTGAGCATGCAGTTGATCTATTTTTTCAGCATATTCTTTTAATACCTCGTTCATGGTTACTTGTAAATCAACTTGCACAACATTTAAACGCGCCGTATTCACTTTGGATAGAGTCAATACATCTTGAATTAATGTTTGCATTCTTGCCGCCGCGCTTTGCATTCGCTGCAAATAATCAACTCCACGTTCATCTAACACACCGTCGTACTTTTTGAGGAGACGATCACTGAAGGCTTGAATCTTACGCAAAGGCTCTTGCAAATCATGCGAGCTGACAAAAGCAAAATCTTGCAGTTCACGATTGCTGCGCTCCAACTCTCGGGCATACTTTTGTAAATTCAGTTCTGCTGTCTTTATCTCGATCAAGTGCCCTACTGTCGCCCCATACAAGGTCAACAAGTCTAGGTGAATTTGTGTTGGCGGCTCTTTACGGATGTAGTTATCTGTTGATAAATATCCGATGCCGCGTTCGCCGCTCCATAAAACGGCCGTTGCATGCCATCCATAACCAATCACTTTGCCATTATCCATAATCGCTTCCCCCGCCCAATACCCCATCCGTTTCCTTTCCTCCAATAAATCTAGAATTTCTTGTCTGGTCACCTTTTGCGAAAAATAACTTTCATCGCGCAGGTTTCCAAATTCATCTGTGCCAAATGTGCCATACATTATTTGGGTTGTATCGTCATACAATAGCAATCCTAAGCGATCGAACCCAAGGCGTTCTCGCCCCAATATAATGGTTTTTCGATACAGTTCCGACAAGGTTTGTGTATCGACTAATTCAAAACTAACCTCATGCAGTGTTTGTAATTTTTCCTGAAAATCTCGTGCTTCTTTTTCGCTTTTTTGTAATGTGTATGTCCGTCTTTCTAAAGTTCGTTTGCTGCTCAACAAAGCGGCCTCATTGTGCTGCGCATCGGCAAGGTATTGCCACAACTGCTTGGTAAGCAAGTGCGCTCCCACAGCAACAAAAATGAACAAGAGAAGCATAATAAAGAGATCACGCCAAGGATCATCAAGAAATACTTTATTAGGCAAGATATTCTGCTTTTCTAGCAAAACAATAAACACATTGAGTACAACAGAAACGGCCGTAATTAACCAATACATCCAACTTTGCAGCCAAAGCGCCGAGAGAATAATGGTGATAGGATAAAGCATGATACCCAGATCATGCAGGCCTTGACCAAAATATTGCAGCAAAAAAGCAACCGTGAACAAACCGCTTAACAGAATTATTGCAGACAACTGCATTTGATCCCGATTTAGCACAAACATGGAAAGTAAAACAAAAAAAAGACCACCCACCAGTACACCTACAATTTGCCAATTCTGTATAACGACACCAATTATGATTGTCGCCAAACTTGCAAGGAAGAGTAGCTGTATCGTGTGGCTAAGCACACGAGCACGTAATTGGGTTACTTCATTCACAAAAATAGGAGGTGAAAAGAATCGCTGCAATTTAATTTCACACTAACAATACTAAGCTATACATCAAAGATTATAAAGGATATGGAGAATAAACTGTATTTTCTCTTTCTCCTCTACTTTCTACTGCTTCTCAGATCAGTTCTAAATTTACTAAAAGCAGTCTAACAATACATCTTCATGTTTATTATTTATACGGACCAACATCACATGCTCCCCTGATAATCGTACAATTGCAATCCGTCAAATCTTTAACGCTCTTGCGTTGGAGGGAAAAGTTGGTATCGCTCATTGCTTGGTTGTTTCTTAGGAAAACTAAGCTTAAAGGTGCTCCCCGTATTTAATTCACTCGTTGCTTCAATACGGCCGTTATGCCGTTCGACAATCCGTTTACAAACTGCCAACCCAACACCAGACCCTTCAAACTTTGATTTACTGTTTAAGCGTTGAAACATCCCAAAAATACGGTTCACATATTGGGGATCGAACCCAATACCATTATCTTTTACAGCAATAAGAATCCAATTCTGTTCACTTTCTCTAAACCCATTTGCACAAATATCAATAAGCGGGGGAACATCTGGACGATGAAATTTCAAAGCGTTACTCAAAATGTTCTGAAACAGTTGGCGCATTTGCGTCTCGTCCGCCTCAATCGTCGGTAATTGATCAACATGAATCTCAGCTTGTAACTCTTCAATAATCAATTCTAAATCAGACAAAACCGCACGTATAACTTTGTTTAAATCAACATCACTAAATGGCATTTGGGCAGAGTTCACGCGCGAAAATGCCAGCACATCTTGAATGAGTGTCTGCATACGAACAGCTGCATTTTGCATCCGCATCAAATACGAGACGCCCCGCTCATCTAAAACATCATCATACTTTTGGATGAGGCGATCACTAAAAGCTTGAATTTTACGTAAAGGTTCTTGTAAATCATGAGAACTGACAAACGCAAAATCTTGCAACTCTCGGTTGCTGCGTTCTAATTCCATTGCATAACGTTGCAAATCTCCTTCCGCTTGAATAACATGAATTAAATAACTGACTGTACCCGCATATAAAGTCAGCAGATCTAGCTGCATTTGTGTGGGAGGATCCTTGCGGATGTAATTATCAGTCGCCAGCCACCCAATACCACGATCACCTTGCCACAAAATCGCCATTGCATTCCAGCCTTCCCCAATCACCTCCCCATTATCAATAATGGCTGTCCCTGCCCAAAAGCCTAAACGCGTTTTTTGTTCAAGCATATCGAATATTTTTTGGCTTTTTAACTCTTGCTGAAAGTAGCGTTCATCACGCAAATCACCAAAATCATCTGTACCAAAGGTGCCTCGCATTGTTTTTGTTTCTTCGTCATAAAGCAGCAACCCTAAACGATCAAATCCTAGTTTTTCGCGGCCCAATACAATAACTTTTCGATACAAATCTGGTAATGATTGTGCCTCTGCCAGTTCAAACCCAACCTCATGTAAGGCTTGTAACCTAGCCTGAAAAAGCCGCGCCTCTTCTTCGCTTTTTTGCAATGAAACTTTTTGGATCTCTAATACACGATTGCTTTGCATCAATGCTTGCTCATTTTGTCGCGCACGTTCTAAATATTGCCATAAATTGGCAACTAATCGGTTCATAATTGTGGCAAACAAACCTAAAATGATGGCAATAAAAGCAATATTTGCAATTGGGGTTCCTGGGGAAGCATCGTTTACCAGTTGGCCCAGCATCTCAAGATAGACAATAATTCCGTTTACAAAAATGGCAAGCCCTGTAATCAGCCACAGCAACAAACCGCGTAACAAAACGGCCGTTAAAGCAACAGTAATCGGATAAAGCATGATCGCAACATCATGGACACCCTGACCCGTATATTGTAAAGAAAAGGCCAAAAGGATCAGGCTCAACGCCAGCAGCAAGCTGGCGTGTTCTAGCCAACCTCGCCGTGTAAAGTAGTATGCTGTGAAGATCGGCAAGAGATTTAGGGACAAGATCATCGTATTGTTTGGGCTATCGAAAAAAAGCCCCACACCAATTGCAATAACCGCCCCCCCTAAAAGCAGCAACAAAATCGCATGTAATATTTTTGCTTTGAGTTGTTTCACCTCATCAGCAAATGTGGGGGGTGCAACGATGTGTTGAAAATAGTGCAAATTACCCTCTCAAATTGTATCTAGGGTTCGGGATAGTGAGTGGTTCTCAAAATGTATACCTAAATGGTATAACTATTGTTTATGTCATTCAATGAGTTGCCAATAGTAAAATTATACTGAAAAATTGGATTATACAACGATAATTACGGCCGTATTGATTGCATCACCAAACAAATTGTTGTTCCCAACACATCCAAAAGAGGAAAAATACGCACCAGATCTCTGCAACAGTTGAACATAAACAGCTCCAAGATTCAGAAGCACGGCACGCCTCCTCCAAAAGCTGGGTGAATAAAGTCATAACCATCAAATCTTAACAACCCAGTTGTCATTCCCGTGAATACGGGAATCCACTCAAGTTTGGATCCCCACCTGCGCGGGGATGACGCCATAGAAAGGCGAATCGTATCCAGAGAAACAGATGTGAAAGCGATAATACATTCTTCAAAACACCTATAATATCCATAGGTATTATTCATAATCATCGTCCCCAACAGGACGTCTGTAAGGATGTTAAAACATGGAGAAATATCAAGATTCATTTAATCGTATTGATGACCAAATTACGGGTTTTATGATCCGACATGGCATCACTTTTTTAAGAGTTAGCCTGGGAATCG
>JBNKHS010000107.1:0-11484 GCA_050290485.1 Promineifilaceae bacterium (SeqCode)
ATTCCCACGGAGACAAAAGAATCGCAGGCGATGAGTAAGGCGTTGAAGAAAAAGGGCTTCAGCTTTGTTGGCCCCACAATCGTTTATGCGTTTATGCAAGCTGTGGGAATGTGCAACGATCACATTGTGACGTGTTTTCGGTACGAAGAATGCCGTAAGCTCTCTGTTGATTAATAGGAAACGGCGTTTGTGTCCTAATGGGTGTAAATAGATAATTAAAACAATGTTGTGTCTTGCCAGGCGTTCCATAACATTTGATGATGTGGTTGGCTTAAATACATCTCTTGCAAGGCTGGATCTGGGTTATTTTCTAGATAGTCTTGTATTATTTGAGAAGCTATTTTCAATACATTCTCAGCGTCATTAGATTGTCCAAGTGATATTAGAACATTCCATGTGTAATTGAATGCACGCATTGGTTTCTCGGCTCCATGAAGACGTGGGTTTTCTTTGAGGTATTCAAGAACTAATTGCACAAAATATCGGGCATCATCCAGGTTGTTCTGAGCTAACTTCAATCGAGCCATTCCTGCCCAATCTTCAACTAAATAGTGGGGCAAATTTAGCTCCTGACGAATGCTGAGCGCTTTTTTATAGTAGTTTTCAGCATCTCCCAAATTTGATTCAGTTAATGCAAAAGCTCCTAATGCGTTTTGACACAAGCCCTGTATCAATCGATTGCCTGTCTCATGCATGATCTCCAAGGCCGATTCTACATATTCTTTTGCAGCAGTAAGATCGCCCTGATTCATGGCTGCATTCCCCGAATTTAACAAGCTTACTCCTTCACCTCGTCGATCACCAATCTCCTGATTGATGACAAGGGACTGTTCATAATACGATCTGGCCCCATCGCAATCTCCTTGATTCATGGCCACAACGCCCAAATTATTGAGATTGACTGCCTCCCCTCGACGGTCACCAATCACACGTTTAATTTGTAGGGACTGTTCATAATACGCTCTGGCAGCAACAAAATCTCCCTGGTTAACAGCTAGTACACCTAAATTATTAAGACTTGCCCCTTCTCCTTGAAGATCATGAATCTTACGCCTTAGCGCAAGCACTTGTTCATAATGTTCTTTTGTTTTGTCATATTCACCCTGGTAAAAAGTGACTGCTCCTAAACCGTTTATGCTATTCGCCATTTGCTTTTGATCGCCTTCTTCTTTAGATAATTGCAAGCTGGCTTGAAAATTTTCTTGTGCTGAAAGGTATTTACCTTGTAGACTTAGAATATTACCCAACACCCAATGTCCTCTAGCCATAAGCGTTAAATTATCGGCCTGTTTCCCTTTTTGAATGGCGATTTCTGCATAATGAATAGCATTTTCGTAATCACTGATTACAAAGGCATATCTGGATTGTCTTAGAGCAAACCTTGCTTGTTCAATCACATCCAGATGTGAAATTAAAGATTCTAATTGGACTAAATCTTTATGCTGGGCTTCACGGTTCCCTTGCATATCGTGCACATTTTCACGAGCTGCTAACAGGGCAAAACGGATGGTGTGATCATCGTCGGCTGTGAAATCCAAAGCAAAATTAAAATAACGAATGGCCTCATCGTAGGAAAAAGAAGAAGCCGCTTGTTGTCCGGCACGTTCATACCAAAATGCCGCTGACTGTAACTCATTAGCCAATTGATAATGATTTCCAATTAATGCAGCATATTCATCACTGCGATCGTTTAGTTCTGCAGCTGCCACTAACCAATCTGCTACCAAGGCATGATATTTCCGTCGGAGTCGCTTTAGTACAGTCTCATAAGTAACATCCTGTAACAAAGCGTGTTTAAATATATATTCTGTTGTTCCGGCAAAGGCGCTTTCTGTCCGATTGTAAACAAACTCTTTTGCCTGCAAATTGGGTAGTGTCCGATGACTTTCATGGGGTAAAGCAGCTAATGCTCCATCCCAAAAGACCCGGCCAATAACTGAGGCTTGTTGTATGGCTTGTTTTTCTGCTGGTTTAAGCTTATCTAAACGCGCTTGAAGCACGCCGGTAAGGGTAGAAGGTACTTTCAGATCAAGCAATTGCTCTGACATCACTCGCCAATTCTCACCTTCTGCCAGGATAACACCATCATCAATGAGCATTTTAACTAATTCTTCCGCATAAAATGGGTTGCCTTCTGCCCGATTGCTGATTAGATCTAGCAACAACTCTGGTAATGGATTAATAAGTCGAAGCAGTTCCTTGATCAAGGCACGTATATTTTCGCCAGACAAAGGAGTCAAATCCAATCGATTGTGCCCGTAAAATCTATTTCCCCACGCAGGTCGTTGTTCATAAAATGACGGCCGCGTCAAACAAACGATGAGCAAAGGTAATTGTGGCTGCCGTCGAACGAGATCAACCACTGTGTTCAATGAAATGGAATCAGCCCAATGAATATCTTCTAACAGGATAACGGCAGGAGATTCTTGACAAACTTCGACAAAGTATTGAGCAAGATAAAGAGTCGCCCGATTTTTAATTTGTTCAGGTTCATCTTGAGCTGATTTTACATAAGGGCTGTCACTAAAATCATATCCCAACCACGTTCCCAAAAAGTGCGCTTTCATCTCGCCATCTTCGGAGAGAAATCTACTAACCCCGGCTACAAATTTTTCTTTTACAATTGTAAGCGTGTCGCTGTCCAAAATTTGAAATCGATCAGCCAGTAATTCCCGTAACAAATAGAAGGGCACGCTTCTTGTTTGATAAAATGCACGACCTTTGAAGTAGCGAATGAGTTCAGGCCTTAAGTCCATCCAGTTTTCAAATTCAAATAGTAATCTGCTTTTTCCTACACCCGCCTCTCCCACAACAGTGACAACTGTCGTTTGTGGCTGGCTTATTGCTGCTTTATAGTTCGAAAACAAGCGTTCTAACTCTTGCTCACGACCTATGGTTTTGGTTTCTAATCCTTCCAGCCCTCGCCGACCCATTCTAAACGAACGGGGTTTGGCTTGTTTGACCACATAAACATGAAGAGGCGCTGTTTTTCCCTTTACCATCAAAGGTTCCAGGGCTTCAACTTCAAATACGCCACGCACATGGCTATAGGTATCGTGGCTGATGAGAATTCCACCAATCGGTGCGGCATGCTCTAAACGAGACGCGATGTTAACCGTATCACCCATGGCTGTAAATTCGGCTGTTGTTCCAACTTCTCCTAAGACAACAAGACCGGTATTGAGGCCAACACGCATTTTGAGTGGAACACGCCGTTTGGCAGCAAATGACTGCACGGCCGTTTGCATGGCTAACGCTGCCTGAATAGCGAGTTCAGGATCGTCTTCGCGCGCTTCTTCTGTCCCCCAAAGGGCCATCACAGCATCACCAATATGTTTATCAATTCGGCCATTGTGATTTAGGATGACTTTATCTACCTCTCCCCACAAAGCATTCATGGTCTCTTGGACATCCTCAGCATCTAGATTTTCACTCATTGCAGTGAAGCCGGAGACATCGGCAAAGAGCACCGTTACCTGCTTGCGTTGATCTTCAGACTTCGCTTCCT
The DNA here is from genome assembly GCA_050290485.1 of Promineifilaceae bacterium (SeqCode). Classification (GTDB taxonomy): domain Bacteria; phylum Chloroflexota; class Anaerolineae; order Promineifilales; family Promineifilaceae; genus JBNKHS01. Next base: position 3,509 of record JBNKHS010000107.1, read on the forward strand.
CATCCAAAGCAGCAATTTGCATTTGAATTCCAGCAATAGCAGCATCAACGGTCGCGTCCCCCAAAATCGCCCGTTGAGATTCCAAATGGGATAATGCGTTTTCCAGTTCTTCTTTATTTCTCATGATTTTTATTCTGATACTTTGGTGATTTCGGGTGCTGTTTTATTTATTATATCAAGGATGCTCTTGTTGAATAGGTTTTCGATCAGTTTTAGGAATCGTCTATTTACGCTATCATTTGTGGTGCAAGAACACGAATCCTAAGATTGCCATCTATTTCATATTACCTGAAGCTGTAGACGTGATAAATGATTGTATAGAGAACTGCCTTCGCTACATATCCGATCAATAAAAACGGCCGTTTCTCCATTAACTGAAGTTGTTTTGTTAACAGGAGCATATATCGAATGGATGATGAAATCAAACAAGCTTTGCAAAAAGATCGACTGATCGATATCGTCACCACCGGGGCAAAGACAGGGAGTCGTAGAAGAACAGAAATTTGGTTTACAAATGTGAGTGGGCGCATCATTATTTGCGGAACGCCCGGTGGTGATGGGGGAAAAGGACCTGCCAAACGGCGCGATTGGTTAGCGAACTTGAGAGCCAATCCAGAATTTTTATTTTGTTTCAAAGAATCAATTACCACACAAATCCCTGCACGAGCCGTGATTATTACTGATCCGGAAGATCGTCGGCTATTGATGAGCGCACCAGAAACTAAATGGTATCGAGATCAAGTTGATTCGGTTGAGGATTTGGTTGAAAATAGCCCGATTGTTGAGGTTTTCTTTGAGTAGTTAGGCACAAGGTGAATCACTCGTCATCTAAAATTGCCTTGAGCACCGGATCTTCTCCATTAAAAAAATCTGTCGAGGTGAGTAGAACAGAGATAGAGGGTTCAATCCATGCCCGATCATCATCAGGCGTACTTCTTTCCCAATAAATAGCTGACACCATTACTAAAATATTGGAATTTGGCAGCTTAATGGGGGCGACATCACCATATAAATTGGGGCTACCACCCGTTGGCTCGCCAGCAAAGATGGCTGGTGTCTGTTGTTCCAGATCAACTGAGAGGAGGGTCGCTGCTGAAAACGTTTGCCGACCTGTTATTACATAGAGCTCATCAATTTGGGCTAAGAATGCCTCATTACTGAAAAGGGTAACAATTGGCGCGGCGACATTAATGTTGCCACCGGGATTATGGCGAATGTCTAGCACGACTTGCGCGATGTCATTTTCATTAACGGCCGTTTCCACTTCTGCGAGCATCGCCGTTAATGACAAATTGGGTGATTGTGATTGCACTAAATTGTATTGAATGTAGATGGTTTGCGAATCTTCAAAAAGGGTATACCAAAAATTCTCCCCACGATCTCGCAAAAACATCGAATCTGCTTTTGCTGGTAACCCTGCCAACTGAATAAATAAGGCGGTCCAATCCCGATAGGCGTCTGCTTCCGTCGGTGGCAGGTCAATGGTTACTGTTTCGCCATCTGCTTTTTGCAAAACGTACCCAGGTTCTTGTACATCATCAATAAGGTTGAGTGCCAACAGCAGTTCTGGAACGGTGAGGTAGACTGGGGTGAGGAGTTGTACGGTCATTTCATTATCACGGGGCACGATGGGCGAAACGGCCGTAAAAGCATCCGCAATAGGCGTGTCACCAATAGCAATGACAAGTCAGTATAGGGTTCATCCGCATCGACAACAAAAAGACCATCACTAAATTGGTATAGGCGGATGGGGTAGAGGTGAAAGTCAACATTTGGTTGAAAAAGAGGCAAATGAGTATGGCCATCAAACAGGCTGACGATGCGCGCGAACTCGACAATGATCTCTTGATCGGTGAGGTTTGGAATTTGGGCATTTAAGGTGTTAACGGCCGTTTCCACTTCTTCCTCTGAAACACGCCAATATAAATTGGGATGCACATCCTCCATACGCGTCATCAACACATTCAGATCTTCACGCCACGCTGCAATAGATGCCTCATCTTGTTTGGGCGCTTCAGTTGGCATGGGCGTTGACGCTGGGGTTGGGGAAGATGATTGGATTGGCGTTGACTCAGGTTGTGTAGCGCATCCACCAATGAAACTGATGATGAAGAGTAGACAGATAGCCATCATTGTGTGTTTACGATTATTCATAGGTCACCTTGAGGGTATAGCAACGTGTCGAATGTGAATAGGAATTCGAGGAAAAGTATAACAAAAAACGAATGATGCTTGGCGCAAACCCAACAGTTCATGAAATGAAAAGGCGCTGCGCATAACGATCGAATGGTACAAGCAAAATCGTGTGAACCAAATTCACATTGCACCTAATTCATTTTGCGATTCCTGAAGATATTATTCTACACACCCCAAACAAGATAGATGTAGATGGGTGTGATAATCGTCAACAAAAAATTGAGTGGTCCACCAACACGAAAATAATCTAAAAATTTGTAACCACCCGGGCCAAAGACCAATGTGTTTGTTTGATAACCAACGGGTGTCATAAAGCTTGTTGAGGCGGCAAACATAATGGTCAGAACAATAGCGCGTGGATCTAACCCGAGGGCTTCAGCCGTTGCAATACCAATTGGCACGAGAACGACAACGGTCGCATTGTTGGAGATGAGCTCGGTCAGGATGGTGGTCATCACATAGAAAAGGGTCAATACAATTAAGGGGGGGACAAAGTAGGCCATACTTACAATCTGATTCGCTAGCCAGTCTGCGCCTCCTGTGTTTTGTAATGCGAGCCCCAAGGGGATGACCCCCGCTAACAAGAAGATCACATCCCAACGAATCGCATTATGAAACTCCTCTACCTTCAGGCATCCTGTCAGGACCATAAGCACACAGCCAGCAATCGCGGTCACTAAAATAGGCACACCGAGTGCGGCAATGATCACAACCCCAGCGACAATGGCTAATGCAAATACAACTTTGTTGGCGCGAAACTCCTCTTCTTGCATTTCTTGGGTGACAATAAAGCCAGTTTCCCGTTTAATTTGTTGTAAAGCAAAATGTTCTCCACGCAACAGCAGTGTGTCACCAAAACTGAGGTGTAATTGTCCTAAGCGCTCATGAATGAGTTCGCCACGTCTTTGCATAGCAATGACTGTGCAATTATAACGATTGCGAAAATTGGTTGTTTCTAAGGTTCCCCCAATCAAGCTGGAATCAGGCCCGATCACGACTTCCATTAGTGCGGCATTGGCATTGTTGTTGTTTTCTTTTATTGAGCCAAAACGGGCTTCGGGTTCAAATGCCAATCCTTCTTCGTCTTTAATTTGTAGGAGTTGTTCTGTTTGGGCTTGGACAAGCAAGATGTCTCCTGCTTTGATGATGGTGTTCTCGGCGATCAGGAACCCTAAATTACGGCCGTTTCTGTAAATGTCGAGGATGTAGATATCAAATAACTCACTTAAACGGCTTTCAAGAAGCGTCTTGCCAACAAGGGGCGAATTTTCCAAAATCAGCACTTCGGTCATGTACGCTTTGATCTGATAACTTTCTTCTAACTGCTCATCAACACGGCGTTCGGGCAGCAAGCGAAACCCGATAAATAAGAGATAAATTGCACCCGTAATGAAGACCAGGATGCCAATAGATGCAAACTCAAACATGCCAAAGGTTCCATACCCTTCTTGTGCTGTAATCGAGCTGACCAAAATATTGGTAGAGGTGCCAATCAGTGTAATCACACCCGCTAATTGTGAGAAGTAGGAGAGCGGGATCAGCAGTTTCGAGGGAGCTTGTTTATGTTCACGAGAAAGGTTGATGACGGATGGAATTAATATGGCGACTGCGGCCGTATTGTTGATAAACGCGGAGATGGGTCCAACAACCATCATTACCGTCACCATTTGTCGTCGTTGACTTTCTCCGGCAAATTGAATCATGCGCTGGGCAAGGACATTAATGATCCCTGTTCGATACACCCCCGCACTCAAAATAAACATGGCCATAACCGTAATGGTCGCTGGATTGCTAAAGCCAGAGATAGCCTCCAGCGGAGTGACATTTAAAAGGGGCCCTAATATTAAAATGAGGGCCATAATGGAAAAGGCAACGAAATCAATGGGGAAGATGTCGAGCGCAAAGATAACCAAGGCTGCTATCAGGATAGCGAAAGCGAGAATGATCTCAAATGTCATAGGTGTTCTCCTGGCTCAGGTTAAGATTTTGTAAACGCTCAGTTTGGAGTCAGCTCATTCGTTCAATACGGCCGTAATGGCCACACAAGCGGTAATACGAATAATAGTACCAGCAAGACCACAATGGTTAAAGGTATACCAACCTTTGTGTAATCTGTAAAACGATATCCCCCAGGCCCCATAATCAATACATTGACAGGATGCCCAACCGGGCTCATATAACTGGTCGATGCCGCCACAGCAACCACCATAATTAAACTGTAGAGAGAAATATTGAGATCTTGCCCCATATTAAGCGCAATCGGTGCCATCAAAACCATAACCACCGCGCTGGGCATAAATTGAGCCGCCAGCACGGTCATGATAAAGAGTCCCGCCATGATTCCGATATCGCCAAAGCCACCAGCTAAAGACAACATACCTTGCGCAAGATAATTGGCAGCACCCGAAGATTCAATCGCCACACCGAGCGTTAACATACACGCCACCAGAAAAACGGCACGCCATTCAATAAAGTGGTACGCTTCTTCTACATCCAGACACCCACTTAATATCATCAATGTTGCCCCCGTCAAGGCGGCTAACGAGATAGGTAACCAGCCAACAATCGCCGTTGCAATCACCCCAAACATGATCAATCCGGCCAGCCACGCTTTGTGGCGGCGAGGCGCTTCATGTATTTCCTCTTGCAAGACCAGAAAGTCAGATTCTTTGCTAAGTAGATTGATCTTTTGCCGAGGTCCATACAGCAAAAAAGCGTCCCCAAATTGAAGCTGCATATTACCAAGTTCTGACCGATAAGCACGGCCGTTTCTCCAAATAGCCAATACACTTAAACCATACTTTTCTCGGAAATGAATCTCGCGCAGGGTTTTGTTAACCAGATGGGAATAGGGCGATAAAACCGCTTCGGTTAATCCGACCGAATCGGTTTCTAACTCAATCTGCTTCATCTGTAATTGACGTTTAATCACCAACCCCTGTAAACCCCGAACAAACTCTAATGCATCTGGCGTGCCTTCTACCAATAGCAAATCATCAGCCATCAAAACTTTATCAGGAGAGGGCATCAACTCTTTTTCTCCATTACGGATAATACCCAACGCCTCAAGCCCAAATAAATGCCCGAGTTGACTTTGGGCCAATGTTTGCCCAACCAATGGTGATGTTGCCGGAACGCGTACGATTAACATTCGTTCCAGAAGACCGTAATTAACTGTTGTCAGTTCATCTGTGACAAATATATTCAAGCCACCATGGAATGCAGGCGCTAATCGAACGCCGGTCATATGTGCACGATCGCCTTGCAGGACCAATAAATCATTTTCCTGTAACGTTATCGCTTGCAAATTAGTGCGCACGACCTTTTCTTGATGGCGAATGGCGACCACTTTTAGATCATATCTTTGTCGCATTTCAATATCAGCAATCGTTTTTCCGATGAAAGGCGAACCCGGTTTGATTAATAGCTCGGCAAATCCAATTTCTGTGGAGATCAATTGTTCCGTTTGCACATGCTCAGGCTCGATGATCAGAAAAGGGGATTGGGCCAGCGCACTCAACCGATCTGTACGCCCCAGAGCCAATAAATGGTCATTTCCTTGCAAGATGGTTTGCGGGTCGATGGTCATTTGCTTCCGGTCCCGACGCTGTAATCCTAAGATCGTTAGGCCCAAAACCTCACCCAAGCGGCTTTCTGCCAATGTTTTCCCAACTAAAGGTGTGTCAAATGGAATTTCGATAATGGCAAGCCGCTCTTCCAATCCATAATGAGAGGTTGGATCGCTGGCTCCATTACTTTGACCACTCAATGCCCCCAATGGATTGCGCTTGGGTAATATGTGCCGTCCCAAGAACACCATGAATGTGATGCCGGCAACCATAATGACACTGCCAACTGGCAAAAAATCAAAAAATTTTAGACGGGGCAACCCATAGGCCTGCACAATTTCATTTGCCAATATATTAGGGGATGTACCGATTAATGTGTTCAAGCCACCAAGAAGGCAACCAAAGGTGAGCGGGATCAATAATTTTGAAGGTGGTATTTTTACGCGGTTTGAGATAATCAGAACAACAGGTAGCATTAGGGCAGCTACCCCCACGTTGTTCATAAAAGCGGATAAGGTGCCTGCTGTTAACATGATGACGGCAATCAAGCGCGTCTCACTATGACCAGAAAGCCGTAACACCTGATGCCCAATAATGTCAGCGACACCGGTACGGAATAAACCACCACTTAAAACAAACACAGCTCCGATTGTAATCACAGCTGGATTGCTAAATCCTGCCAATGCTTGTTCAGGTGTGACTAAACCGGCCAATGCTAGCGCTATGAGGACTAGCATTGCAACCATATCAACGCGTATTTTGTTACTAATAAAAAGGATGATGGCCGATAAAAGAATAATTAAAACCGCTGCAATTTCAACTGTCATCGCTATGCCCATGTTTTAAATGTTACTAATAATATATATAGTATAAAACACGGAGCTATAGGTTGCGATGTTACAGCTTATCTTACATATTTGCGGTTAGTATTTTGGGTTGCTGCCAAGCCCAAATGCCAAACCAAATTGTCCACACAATATGTGTCATAATCCAAAGGGCGAAACCTGCGCCCATAAAGGCCGAAAGACGTAAAGCCACTTCGTTGTAACCGGTGCTATTTAAAAGAATCCCAAAGAACATGACAGACCAGCCAAAGCCACTTGTCGCCATCATGCTAGGCAAGCCATTTGGCAACGTGCCCGTACGCCAGCCAAGCAATGCAGCTAAGATAATCCAAACACCGATGGAGGCAATTGTTATTTGGGCAATCCAGGCAAAGGGAAGTGGTTGTAATGTTTTACCTAATAGCTCCGCCGCTAACCCAATAAGGCTTGCGATTAGAAATGTACCCATGCTGAGTAGGCCAATTACGGCCGTAATTAAGCTCGCTTGTGGCCGTATCGGGCGGTACAGTCGATGCAAAACAATAACCATCGGCAGCAAGGTAACAGGAGCCAATAAAAGCAAAAACTCAACGGCCGATTCCGATAATCGACTGCTGTTCAACATCCCGACCACAAGTAGCAGAGCGCTTAAAAGTGCGCCATTGCCTGCAATGCGCAATGACCGTCTTTGATTCATTGAAGACCTCCCATTGTTCATCCATTCTGGATGTAAATGTGCATCAACTGCACCTAATAAACTGTCTAAATAGTCGTACCAGCGCAGATCTGATTCTTGGAGCAACGCAAGATATTCTTCACCATATCGTTCACGCCATGCTTGTGGGTAGAGTTGTAGCAGTAATTTAAGCCAGAATTGTTTCATGCGGCCCCTCCTAAACGTGCTTGCCCCAATGTGGTTACGGATTGCAGACTTGCTAGCCGTTGTTGTAATGCGTTTTTGCCAGTTGGGGTGAGCCGATACGGCCGTTTTCGATCTTCCAGAGGCAATGGCTCAATCCACCCTAACTTTTCTAAGCGGGTAATCGCGCCATATAGCGTACCTGGTCCCAACTGTACATTCGCAAAATCAGCAATGTCCTGCATCATTCCATATCCATGACGTTGCCCTGCCGCCAAGCTCGTTAAGATCAGCAGAGCGGGGTCGGCAAAACGTCCCATATCATCAAAGCTCATAAAACACCTCAATCTTATTACGTTTCACGTATTATTACGTTCGACGATATAATAAAATATACCGTTCTATCTGTCAAGCCTTCTAAATTTTGGGCGATAAACGTTACAAATCGCCGAAATGTCCCGACGAAATCGGGACATCCCCCCCTGCTCCTGATACGCGCTACCACCTATACTCACCCTATGATATTCC
>JBNKHS010000108.1:0-11396 GCA_050290485.1 Promineifilaceae bacterium (SeqCode)
AGCTTTTTTTGGGGACGGGATGAAAATGGCGAACTGATCTATTTTGACGATTATAACGATCCACTTGGCACGGGTTATCATAACGAAGCATGGTATGTACCTGCCCGATATGTTGCTGAGGGATCTTGTTTTTGGTCACAATCTTATATGGATCCTTATTCATTTCAGCCTATGGTGACATGCAGTGTGCCCATGCGCGATGATGAGGAGCAATTCATTGGTGTGGCGACGATTGACCTGCGTTTAGAAGGGGTGCGTGATTTTTTTGAGAAAGCATCCTTAATTACAGGGGGATATGCATTTGCTGTTGATCGCAATAATAAGTTTATTTCCTACCCCAATGAAGAATTAACAAAGATTAAAACGGTAGACCAAGATGGCCATATTTCTGAGGAGTTTGTTGAGGCGGAAACATTGGCTGAACAGGAACCGCTCTTTGCGCCAATCGCGTCAGAATTGGCTGAGATTAACCGACTCATTGAGCGATTGAGCCAGGAAGAGGGTAATTACGATCCTGCTTTGGCCGAGATGGTTGATAATAACAGTTATCAAATCAATTCAACTGATGCACAATTAATTGCGGCGATTTTGCGTGATCCATTAGCTACGCCTACGGAAGATTCTAATTTGTTGTCTTACTTTAATTTGGAAGATGATTTGATTTTGGGTGAACCTGTGACTGTGTCGATTTTTCATATGCCAGATGCGTATTGGAAGATTATATTGGTTACACCGCAAAGCGAAGCGACGGCAACGGCCGTATCAATTACGCGAAGTGTTCTTGTTTCTCTCGTTTTTGTGGTTATCATTTTCTCTTTTATTGGTTTTTTGATCTTACGCCACTATTTTGTGAATCCCGCCCGTGATCTGGTACGTTCGCTGCAAAACTTTGCTGGACAAGATGCAGATTTAACGTTTAGGTTGGATGATTCGCAGCGTAATGAGTTTGGTGATTTGGCCTATTGGTTTAATCGTCGTGCAGATGATTTGCAGTTGGCCAATGAGCGATTGCAACAGGAAAGTATTGAACGGGCACGCACGAATGCGACATTGGAGGCGTTGTTAAGTGCGATACCTGATGGGATTTTTCAAATCAGTGCGGATGGTGTCTTTACAACTTATATTCCTTCACGGGAATTTACACCCAAAATTTTACCTGAGGATTTTATAGGGAAGCGATTTGACCAAGTATTGCCTGCCGATTTGGCCGAGATGTATCAGAAAGAAACAAAACAACTATTTGAAAACGGCCGTATGCGCATTTTTGAATACAGCTATATAAAAAGTGGGCAACAGATTCATTTTGAAGCACGGTATAAAAAGGTTGATGATGAAACCGCATTGTTAATTGTGCGTGATATTACCAAACGTAAACAGGCTCAAAACGCCTTGCTTGCCTATGCTAATGAATTAGAGCGCAGCAATCGTGAATACCAGGATTTTGCGTATGTTGCTTCCCACGATTTACAGGAACCATTGCGCAAAATTCAAACATTTGGGGACAGATTGGCCAGTCGTAACGTCGGTAATTTGGATGAAAGAAGTTTGATCTATTTAACGCGAATGCAAAATGCAGCCAAGCGTATGCAAACTTTGATTATCGATTTGCTTGCTTTCTCACGCATTACAACGCAAGGGGGCTATTTTACGTCTGTTGATTTGAATCGCGTGATACGAAATGTTCTTTCAGATTTAGAGACCATAATTGAGGAGGTTGGGGCAGAATTTGAGGTAGAGCAACTTGAGCAAATTGAGGCTGATGAAACACAAATGCGGCAGTTGTTCCAAAATTTAATTGGCAATGCCTTAAAATTTGGCAAGCTAGATATGCCTCCACAGATTCATATAAACGGCCGTATTTTACCGGGTTCCAATTTATATGAGATTCGCGTTCAAGATAACGGCATCGGATTTGAGTCCCAGTATCAAGATCGGATTTTTCAGGTTTTCCAGCGTTTGCATGGACGGCAAGAGTATGAAGGAACAGGTGTAGGATTAGCGATTTGCAAGCGTATAGTTGAACGTCACAACGGCATTATTTCAGCAGAGAGTGAATTAAATCACGGAACAACCTTTATCATTCAACTACCACTCAAGCAATCTTAACTCAAGATTTGCGTGCATTGTCTCGTCCCTACGGATCTCATTTGTTAAGATGATGTTGTTCAAAATGAGTCATGCCTAAAAAATGAATTTCTGCAAAAGTGAAGCAACAATGTTATAGTGAGATTATGAACAAGAACGAAGATTTATTAACCATTGGACAATTAGCAAAACAAGTAGGGGTACGAACCTCAACTTTACGATTTTATGAACAAAAAGAGTTACTAACACCGGTCGGACGCACAGAGGGCGGGTATCGTGTTTATAACTCAGACGCGGTGCAGCGCATTCGCCTGATTCAACGAGCGCAACGTTTGGGGTTCTCTTTAGCTGATATACGGCCGTTACTCGACGGGTGGGAGCGCAACGATTTAAGTGACGAGGCGATCATTAGTACGGCTGAAAATCGTTTTCTATCTTTAGAAAAACAGGTGACAAGGCTGATGGTTTTGCAACATGAACTGGAGCTATTCTTACAAGATTTACACCAGCGTAAGCAAAGTGCCGAAGAAAATCATACGGCGTTTGATCATTTATTGGCACGTGTTTGTGCCGACCCAGAAATGAAGGGATCATCTGTGGCCATGTTTGAATGGTTGTTAAGTCAAACGGGGTGTAATTTGACCTCTGTACCTGCTCAGGAGCTGTTAGATAGCTTACGTGGCTTGCATGTACATATTTGGCAAGAGGAAGAGGTTTATTTTGTTTTGGTGGTTAGTCAGGAAACGGCCGTTGCTGAAGCGTTACGGAAATTAGCTGAATTAGAGTCGAATTGTAATGCACATACTCATATTACACCTGAATTAACGTATGGGGATGAAGGTTATTTGTTGTCCGTAAAAGGGGACAACGCTTTTATTTTTGCTCGTCTCTTCCTTGCCCTCGAAAAAGAAGGTCATATAGGAAAAATGCTGCAATCACACAATCAACTCGAAGGTCCTTATCAATAAAAAATGGTTATTGAAAAACTCAATAACCATTTAATCTTTAGTTCGCCTTTTCATTTTTCTTAGCACGTCTTTGTTGAATAGCAGGAATAGCCGCTGCCAAGACGATTAGCAGTACAGATAAGCCCATCATTGCTTGCCCTACAGGATCCATTGTTCGCCTCCTCAAATTTTTTAAGATATTAATCTGTCCAATTGTAAGAAGTTGCCCCCATTCTCGCAAATGAGACTGCTTCTACCTCGCGTTTTTACCAAAGCTCCCGACACTTTATTTGAAACTCTTTTCCCGACCAGAAAATGCAAGTGCCGGGGACTCGACGTAGTCATACTTTGGTAAAGGCCTGGCTTTTATCCCCAAATTTTTACGATTAATTTGTATGACTAAACCCTTGTGATGTTTGTCATTGTGACGGGTCACATATGTCACTGTTTGCATATGAGGGGCAATCCTACAATGCGTTAGATAACAAAATTATATTGGTCGATTACGGCCGTTTTTAAGTTTATGAAAGCGTTTGCAGCTACTTGTAAAAATCCAGCGCTTTCCGAAGAAATTGAAAAACTGTTTAACAGTTTGGAGGAATCAAATGGCTACAAAAACTCCCTCGGCTCCTGTGGCAGAGCCTGAATCATTTTCCAATGGACACGCAAAAGAAAAGTTTGTTTATCTCTTTAGTGAAGTTAATCTTGCTGAAGAAAACGTTGGCGGCGAATGGGAAGATGTTCGGGCCTTATTAGGTGGTAAAGGTGCTAATCTTGGTGATATGACCCGTTTGGATGTTCCCGTACCCCACGGGTTTACCGTAACAACACAAGCCTGTAACGCTTATCTTGATGCAGGTGAAAAATTCCCTCCTGGAATGTGGGAACAAGAATTAGAAGCAATTAAGGCAATCGAAAAAGCCAATGGCAAAAAACTGGGTGACTTAGAAAAACCATTACTTGTTTCTTGTCGTTCTGGGGCTAAATTCTCGATGCCCGGGATGATGGATACGGTACTCAACATTGGTATGAATGATGCCGTTGCTGAAAAGATGATTAAACGGACTGGCCCTCGTTTTGTCTATGATATCTATCGCCGTGTCATCCAAATGTTTGGTAGCGTTGTCATGGGTGTTCCTGATGAACTATTTGAAGTTGTCATTAGTGCGCGTCGTAAAGAAGCAGGCGTAAAATCAGACGCCGAGCTTGGTGCTGAAGATTGGGAATTTATCACCAATCGTTTTAAGGAAATTTACAAGAGCTATACCAAACAAGATTTCCCGCAGGATCCATATGAACAACTTCGGCTTGCTACAGAAGCTGTCTTTAAATCATGGAATGGGAAACGAGCGATTGATTATCGTAATGCTGCAGGTATTGCTCATGATTTGGGAACGGCCGTAAACATCCAAACGATGGTTTATGGCAACTTTAGCGACGATTCAGGTACTGGTGTTGCTATGTCGCGTAACGCCTCTACAGGTGAACCCGAACTGGAAGGTGATTACTTAATGAATGCCCAAGGCGAAGACGTCGTTGCTGGTATTCGTATCACCCAACCTTTGAGCGATCTTAAACGAGATATGCCCAAAATTTATGCCGAATTTGAAGATATTGCCCAAAAACTAGAAAAACATTACCGCAACATGCAAGATATGGAATTTACCATTGATCGCGGTAAATTGTGGCTCCTCCAAACCCGTGATGGCAAACGTACAGCTCAAGCCGAAGTACGCATTGCCGTTGATATGGTTGATGAAGGGCTCATCACCAAAGAAGAAGCCGTTAAACGCGTGCAACCAGCCCAAGTCGATTTCTTCCTCCATCCCCAATTAGATAGTGCTGCTTTAGCTGAAGCACAACTCATCGCCAAAGGGTTGAATGTATCTCCTGGTGCTGCTGTTGGTATTGTTGCTTTCGACGCAGACACAGCTGAACGTTGGGCCAAAGAAGACGGCAAAAAAGTGATCATGGTTCGCCCAGAGACAAAACCTGATGACGTCCATGGTATGCTTGCTGCTGAAGGTATTCTCACCAGTCGTGGTGGTCGTACCAGCCACGCCGCATTGGTTGCTCGTCAATTTGGCAAACCAGCCGTTGTTGGTGTTCACGAACTTGAACTCGATCTCGTTGGTCGTCGCATGTCTGTGGGCGAAGATTTGGTTGTTGAAGAAGGTGATTGGATCTCTTTAGACGGTACTCAAGGGATTGTTTACTTAGGCAAATTGCCAACCGTCGTTCCCGACATCAAAAATCCATATCTACTCAAATTACTTAGCTGGGCAGATGAATTCCGCAAATTAGGTGTTTGGGCCAATGCAGATTATCCTCGTGATGCAGAACGGGCGCGTGAATATGGGGCTGAAGGGATTGGGCTTTGCCGTACCGAGCACATGTTCTTTGAAGCCGAACGGATGCCTATTGTGCAACGCATGATCATGGCCAAACATTCCGTAGATCGTAAAGAAGCATTGGACCAATTATTGCCATTACAACGAGAAGATTTTGCTGGGCTCTTCCGGGCGATGGATGGACAACCGGTTATCATTCGTCTCATCGACCCACCATTACATGAATTCCTCCCTGCTTACGAAGAGTTGGTTCAAGATTTGGCTGACTTGAAAGTACGCATGCAACATTACCATACCCTCAGCGAGATTGATACGGCATTGGCCGAGGTTCGCGTTAAACAAGATTATCTCGAACGCGTTGAAGCTTTGCGCGAAATGAACCCCATGTTGGGAACACGTGGTGTACGTCTCGGTATCTTGATTCCTGAGCTAACCAAGATGCAAGTTCGTGCCATTTTTGAAGCAGCTTGTACCGTCTCCAAAGAAGGCGTTGACGTTCATCCAGAAGTAATGATTCCGTTGATTTCTCATGTGAATGAATTGAAGGTGCAGCAAGTCGCTTTGGAAGCAGAAGCAAGAGCTGTTATGGATGAACAAGAGATCGAAGTCAACTACAAATTTGGAACGATGATTGAAATTCCACGTGCCGCTTTGACCGCTGGTGAGATCGCTGAAGTTGCTCAATTCTTCTCCTTTGGAACCAACGACTTGACGCAAACCACCTTTGGTATCTCTCGTGATGATGCGGAGGCTGGTTTCTTGATGGAATACCAACAACGGGGCATCTTGAAACAAAATCCATTTGCTTCAATTGATGACAAAGGTGTGGGGCGTTTGATGGCCTTGGCTGTGGAAGACGGCCGTAATACACGTAAAGATCTCGAAGTTGGTATCTGTGGTGAACATGGTGGTGATCCAGATAGTATTGCCATTTGTCACAAACTCAATTTGAATTACGTTTCTTGTTCACCCTTCCGCGTTCCGATTGCTCGCCTCGCGGCAGCACATGCAGCGTTAGCTGACAAATAACACATTAAACTATTATTTTTTAGTTGTTGTATCTCCTCCTAATGAAATGGGATGTCTCGGGAAAAGACATCCCATTTTTTTTGTTTATTGCAAGTTCTGGAGAGGTGAGTTTTAATCTTTTGGGGATTGGGCTGAAAACTAAAAGCTGGAGGCTGAAAACTGACATGGATGGTTTTGATTTTTATCGATTGGATGATTTGTTGACAAAAGAACAAATTCAACTGCGAAACCAAATTCGGGGATTTGTGCAGGATGTAGTGTTGCCCAATATTAATCCTTATTGGGAGAAGGCGGAGTTCCCCAAGGAAATTGTGCAGCAAATGGATGCTTTACCAATTTGGGGAGGGACATTGCAAGGGCATGGTTGCGCTGGGCTTGATCCAATTGAAATGGGGCTGGTGCGTTATGAATTGGCCAAAGGGGATGGTTCCGTCGGTACGTTTTATGGGGTTCATTCTGGTTTGGCGATGGGCTCGATTGGTTTGTTAGGGTCTGAAGCGCAAAAAGAGCGATGGTTGCCGGCGATGGCAAAATTGGAGAAGATTGGGGCTTTTGGCCTGACGGAACCGGAGCGTGGTTCTGATGCGGCGCATGTGTTGAGCACGGCCGTTTCTGACGGTGATGTGGTTGTGTTAAACGGCCGTAAACGGTGGATAGGCAACGCACCTATCTCCGATTTATTGATCATTTGGGCACGCGACGAGAATGGTAAGATGGGTGGCTTTGTGATCGAGAACCCCACACAGACTGAAGGTGTAACCATGCAAACGATCACCGGGAAAATTGCCAAACGTGCCGTCCTCAATGCAGATATCACTCTGGAGAATGTGCGCATTCCCAAACAAAATCGCTTAGCCAATACACAATCCTTCAAAGATACCGCTCAAGTTTTAGCTTTTACGCGTTATGCAGTGGCCTGGGAAGCGGCTGGTTTAGCCGCTGCTTGTTTTGAACTTGCCCTTCAATATGCACAGCAACGCGAACAATTTGGCAAACCCATTGGCAGCTATCAGCTCATCCAACAAAAGTTGGTAGAAATGGCTGCTGAGGTAACCCAAATGCAGTTGCTTTGTTTCCGTTTAGGTCAGTTGATGCAAACAGGGCAAATTGATGAAAGCATGGTGGCAATGGCCAAATTTAACAATGCACGTAAAGCACGCCGCATCGCGCAATTGGCACGGGAAACCTTGGGTGGCAATGGTATCCTCATCGAAAATCATATAGCGCGCCATTTAACGGACGCAGAAGCCATTTATACTTATGAAGGTACGAATGAAATCAATATGTTGATTGTGGGGCGGGCTTTAACGGGAATGGGAGCTTTTGTTTAGATTTTGGGTATTCCTGTCATTTCGATGAGTGAAACGAAGAGAAATCTTTCAAAACGGTAGTACCATAAAAGATTTCTCCTTATGGTCGAAATGACAGTTGAATGGAAAAATCTACTCGTCCAAAACTCTAAAATCGGTAAAGGTCCAGGCGCCTTGGCTAGATTCGATGAGGCGGGGGAAGTCATAGGTGTCGTGGTAAACAATGTGCCTAAGATAATATATTTCTGCTTCTGGATTTTCTGCCTCTGCCATTGCTTCGACTTGGGCAAGAACGGCATCAATTGTTAAGGCACTTAAATCTAAATCGTCGATCATGACACAATTTTGTGCAGGCATACAATCATGTTTTACCAGTTCGACCTCATCACCTCGAACCTGAATACGTAAAAGCTGGGGATTTTTCTGAACAGGGCGGTAACTTAAATTAACTTGATAGGCTTGAATGTCGTGTGCTTCCCATGCGGCTTTGGCGGCTTGAATGTCTGGTAAGCGGGATACAAACGGCTCATGTTCCTCTTCGGTTGTCGTTTGCAGTAAGTTAGGAACGGCCGTTTCTGAGTTAACTTCTGTTTCTACGCCTGCATTACATGCTGCAAGCAGCAATAAAAACAACAAATTCAAGACAATACTTCTCAAAAACTTTGGGGTCATTTTGTACTCCTCTTTGAAATATAGATTTAACCTATACTATTTGACGTACGAGGGGAGTTTTCTTTGACTAGATCTAGGAGACAAGTGCTCGGCACCTACAATAGAAGTTGCGCTTGCAAATGATATTTTCAAAGTACCGGGCACTTTTTAGAAGCTAATCTGTTTGCCAATTCGGTTTACGTTTTTCTAGAAAAGAACTCATTCCTTCTTTGCCTTCATCACTGGCGCGGCGACGGGCTATCAAATCGGCAGTGTATTCGCGTAGCGATTCATGTCCTTGATGCGCGACAACATATTTAATCAATGTTTTGGCATCTGCTTGCGCACCAGGTGCAGCTTGTAGCAGTTGGTGGACACGTTCTGCAACTTTGCTATCAAGTTCATCTTCAGGAACAACATAATGGACAAGGTTGATCGCTTTGGCGTGCTCTGCATTAAACCGTTCGCCTGTTAAAAAGAGTTGGCGACCATGACTGACCCCAATTTTTGCTAAAACATAAGGAGAGATAACAGCAGGTAAGATCCCAAGTCGTGCTTCGCTTAAACCAAACGTGCTGCGTTCGGCAGCGACAACAATGTCACAGGCACTAACAAGCCCCATGCCGCCACCAATGATGGCTCCCATGACGCGCCCAACAACGGGTTTGGGACATTCATCGATCATCTTCATCAAATCGAAAATGGCCTCCCCGTCTTTGACATTATCTTCAAAGGTGTAATCGGAGGCGGCGCGCATGAAGTTTAAATCGGCGCCAGCGCAAAAGGAACGGCCGTTTCCGGTTAACACAACCACACGTACGTCATCCCGGTCAGGAAGGTCGGCGAAAATATCGCGCAGTTCTACAATCATGGTGGGGGTCATGGCATTGTGTGTTTCAGGGCGATTGAGGGCGACTGTTAAGATTGCACCTACTTGTTTTAGTTCAACATCACTCATTTTTACTCCTATGTAAACTGTTTGACGCAGAGGGAAAGAGATGGGAATTGAATTGTCTCGGAAATCTGCGTAATCTTTGACATTATTCTGCGCATAATAAAAATAGCCTTCTTGTTAAGAAGGCTATTATCGGAATAAATTTTAGATTTTACAAGATAAGTTAGTCGATTGAGCTTGGCTCTTCCAGAGATTCTTCAGCAGGTGGTTCGTCAGCGACAGTTGTTTCTACGTCGCTCTCTGTTCCTGTGTGACCGTTAGTAGGAACGGCCGTATCTGAAATTTGTGTTGCCTCTGGTAAAACAGGTACCTCTGTTTCTGCCTCAACATCAGCCATTTCTTCAATTCCCTGCATCAATGCCTCAAATGTTGAACGATCTAGCGTCTCAATTTCGCGCAGCTTGACAACCATTTTTTCCATTCGATCTCTATTGCTGTGAATGATTTCTTTAGCACGCTCATAGTTTTGTTCGAGTATTTTTTTTACTTCTTCATCAATCGATTGAGCTGCTTCTTCACTGTAGTCGCGTCCGCCCATGCCATAATCACGACCCAAGAAAGGGTCAACGTAATCACTACCATAAATAGGTAATCCCAGTTTGTCAGACATCCCCCATTTCATGATCATCATTTTGGCGTAACGTGTTGCTTGCTGTAAGTCGCCCGATGGACCAGTAGTTACTTGGCCCAAAAAGATTTCTTCCGCAGCGCGCCCTGCAAGTGCCATACAAATGTTATCTTCGAAATATTCCCGTTTCTTCATCATGCTATCATCTGGTAAAGATAGAACATAACCACCAGCACGACCACGAGGAACAATTGTAATTTTTTGTACTGGATCTGTATACGGTAAGAAGTAACTGACAACAGCATGACCTGCTTCATGATAAGCGACTGTCTCTTTATCTTCTTCTGTCATAACAGCGCTTTTCTTTTCTGGACCAATAGCAATGCGGTCAAATGCATCTTGAAATTCAACTGAGTTGATCGTTCGTTTGTCACGACGGGCAGCAAAGATGGCTGCCTCATTGAGCAAGTTTTCTAAATCAGCACCAGAAAAGCCAGCAGTAAGACGAGCATAATCATTCATATCGACATCTTTGCCGATTGGCTTACCCCGTGCGTGCACCTTAAGAATCGCTTCACGACCCCGTAAATCAGGAAGTCCAACATGAACTTTACGGTCAAAACGGCCAGGACGAAGTAGTGCCGGATCGAGAACATCAGCACGGTTGGTTGCGGCAATAACGATAACGTTTGTATCGTTGTCGAAACCATCCATTTCGACCAAAATTTGGTTTAATGTTTGTTCCCGCTCGTCGTTACCACCACCTAAACCTGCACCACGTTGCCGACCTACAGCATCAATTTCGTCAACAAAGACGATAGATGGGGCGGCTTGTTTGGCTTTGTCGAACAAATCACGAACACGGCTAGCACCGACACCGACGAACATTTCAACAAATTCAGAGCCGGAAATGTGGAAGAACGGAACCCCAGCTTCACCAGCAATAGCACGTGCCAGTAAGGTTTTACCTGTACCGGGAGGGCCAACCATGAGGACACCTTTGGGAATCCGTGCCCCTACTTGAACGAATTTTTCTGGTTCACGCAGGAATTGAACAACTTCGGCCGTTTCTAGCTTAGCTTCTTCAACACCAGCGACATCGTCGAAGGTTACAGTGGGGCGGTCCCCATCGTTAAGATTTTTGGCACGGCTACGGCCGAATCCAAAAATACTGTTACCACCGCCGCCTTGCATTTGGCGGAAGCCCCGGCTGAAAATCCAGATGAGTAATAACAATGGCCCTAGTGTGAGGACGATGCTAAACAAGTTGTTCCATGTGGATTGATCGCGAACGACGAGATCGACACCTTCTTCTGCTAAAGAAACTTGGGTTACACCATAATATTCGAGCGTTTCCGTTAAGCTGTCATCGGCTGATTTGTAAGCAACAGCAACAGTTTCTTCTCCATTCTTGGCCTCTAATTTGTCGCCAGTAACAATGATGACATCTGCATCACCATTTTTGACGAGGGCAAAGAAATCTTGCAAGCTGGATTGATC